>JBKJON010000372.1:0-2887 GCA_046595715.1 Marmoricola sp. | reverse complement strand
CGAGACCGTCGCCCACGACCTGCGCGCCCCGCTGGCTGCGATGTCCGGGTTCGCCGAGCTGGTCGCCAAGGACGAGAGCCTCCACGCGGTCAGCCAGCAGCTCCTGCGCCGCATCGTCATCTCGGCCGGCAACGCAGCCGACCGCGTCGAGACCGTCCTGCAGCAGGCCCGCGCCCGAGCCGCCGAGCTGCGCGAGGACGTCGACCTCGCCACGAGCCTGGCCTGGGTGTGCGGCCTCGTGGACCCCGCCGCGGTGACCGTCCGCGTGACGGGACCCCTGCCCGTCGTCCGCGCCCACGAGCAGACCGTGCGCCAGGTGCTGCTCAACCTCGTGGGCAACGCCGCACAGCACGCAGGCCAGCGCCCGGTCGTGGTGACGGTCAGCGCGCGTCGGCCCCAGCACCCGCCCCACGACCCGCTGCGCGAGGCGCTCTGGGAGGTGCTGGTCGCGGACGACGGGCCCGGTCTCGACCCCGGTGCCCGGGTCGCAGTGACCGCGGAGCGCCCGGGCTCGGCCGACCAGGTGCCGGGTCTGGTGCGCTGCCGCCGCCTGGTCGAGCAGCAGGGCGGCACCCTCGTGGTCGAGGAGTCCGAGCAGGGCGGCTGCCTCGTCCGCGTCACCCTTCCCTCGGCGGGCTGACATGCTCGGTGCGTGAGCACGCACCCCTTCGCCCTCCTCGACCTCGACGCCCTCCTCTCCGACGACGACGTGGCGATGCGCGCCAGCGTGCGCACGGTCCTGGAGCAGCAGGTCCGCCCCCACCTCCCGCAGTGGTACGACGAGGGGGTGCTCCCCGCGCGTGACCTCGCGCGGGTCTTCGGGGACCTGGGGCTGCTCGGGATGCACCTGGAGGGCTACGGCTGCGCAGGGACGAGCGCCACGGCGTACGGCCTGGCCTGTCTCGAGCTCGAGGCCGCTGACTCCGGCATCCGCTCGCTGGTCTCGGTGCAGGGGTCACTGGCGATGTATGCGATCCACCGCTGGGGCAGCGAGGAGCAGCGCGAGCACTGGCTGCCGCGCATGGCCACGGGCGAGGTGATCGGGTGCTTCGGGCTGACCGAGCCCGACGCCGGCTCCGATCCCGGTGCGATGCGCACCCGGGCCCGCAGGGACCCTTCGACAAGCTCAGGAGGGGCCGGCGGAGACTGGATCCTCGACGGCGCCAAGATGTGGATCACCAACGCCCCGATCGCCGACGTCGCGGTGGTGTGGGCGCAGACCGGGGAGGCCTCCAGCGACATCCGCGGGTTCGTCGTCCCGACCGACACCCCCGGCGTGAGCACGCCCGAGATCAAGCGCAAGCTGTCGCTGCGGGCCTCGGTGACCGGCGAGATCGTGCTCGAGGGAGTGCGTCTGCCCGCCGACGCCGTGCTGCCCGAGGCCGCGGGTCTCGCCGGGCCGCTGTCGTGCCTCAACGAGGCGCGGTTCGGGATCGTCTTCGGCCCGCTCGGCTCGGCGCGCGACTGCCTGGAGACGACGTTGTCCTACGTCGCCGAGCGGCAGGTCTTCGGCCGGCCGCTGGCGGGCTTCCAGCTCACGCAGGCCAAGCTCGCCGACATGGCGCTCGAGCTCGACAAGGCGATGCTGCTCGCGCTGCACCTGGGCCGGCTCAAGGACGCGGGGACGCTGCGCCCCGAGCAGGTCAGCATGGGCAAGCTGAACAGCGTGCGCGAGGCGCTCACGATCGCCCGCGAGTGCCGCACCCTCCTGGGGGCAAGCGGCATCACGTTGGAGTACCCGGTCCTGCGGCACGCCAACAACCTCGAGTCCGTGCTGACCTACGAGGGCACCTCCGAGGTGCACCAGCTGGTGATCGGTCAGGCGCTGACCGGGATCCCCGCGTTCCGCTGAGACTTGCGCTGGGCGCCGACCCGCACGAGCGCTGCGCCGAGCACGGCCACGCCGACGAGCCCGATCGGCAGGGTCGGGGTGCGCCAGCCGCTGGACGAGGCACCGGCCGTCGGCGCGAGGCTCGCCGAGCGCGCACTGGTCGTGCCGGGCAGCGCGACGCGATAGACGTCGAGGCCACGGACCAGGTCGATGGAGTAGACGAGGTTGGTCTTGCGCGCGGTCTGCTTGCCGCTGTCGTAGACCGGCACCCACATCGCGTCCCACACCTCGGAGCCGCCCCACACGGAGTGGCCGTAGGGCTTGATGTCGCGCGGGTCGCGGACGTCGAGGATCTGCGTGCCGCCGCCGTAGAAGCCGGCCGCGACGAGGCCCCCGGGGCGGTAGTCGAACCAGTGCGAGGAGCAGAACGCACCGACGGGCAGCGGGAAGGTGCCGAGGTCGGAGAGCTCCACCTTGTCCAGCGGGACGATCGCGTCCTTGGTGCCGTCGAGCCGCTTGACCCACCAGGTCTGGAAGGAGCCCGCCTTGCTGCAGTCGGTCTGCTCGTAGTCCTCCTCGGTGACCAGCAGCACGTTGCCGTTGGCCAGCGAGGGCTGCGCGCCGTTGCGGAAGGCCTTGGCGTGGGGCCGCTGGGAGTTGTGCAGGATGAAGTCGTTGTAGCCGGCGAAGTCGGGGTCATCGCCACGCCCGGCGGCACCGGTCGTGGTGATCAGTCGGGGTCTGGCCGGCTCGGCGACGTCCCACATGGAGGCCCCGCCCCAGCCGGTGTGGGTCCCGAGACCGGCCGCGTCGAAGTTCCACTTGTGACCCGCGGTCGGCGAGACGAACGGCTGCAGGCCGTCCTTCTTCGTCAGGCGGTCGACCTCCTTCGGGGCATCGAGCTTGCGGAGGTCGAAGACCGAGAAGTGCGGGTCGGACTCGTCGTTGCCGGCCGAGTAGACGTAGTTGCAGTTGCCGACGTCGACGCACGCCACGGGGTGGGTGCTGGTCGAGCCGTCGGTGCGCGAGAGGATGTGAGGGTTGGCTGCCTTCGTC
>JBKJON010000468.1:0-6704 GCA_046595715.1 Marmoricola sp. | reverse complement strand
ACATGCGAAGCAGCTGACGACGCTCCTCGGAGGTGTTCTCCGGCATCACGCAGACCAGGCGGTAGCCCTTGAGCTGAGCGGCCATCGCCAACGAGATGCCGGTGTTGCCACTGGTCGGCTCCAGGATCGTGCAGCCGGGTCGAAGGGTCCCGTCCTTCTCCGCCTGCTCGATCATCTTCAGCGCGGGCCGGTCCTTGATGGAGCCCGTCGGGTTGCGGTCCTCCAGCTTGGCCCAGAGCCGCACGTCGGGTGACGGGGACAGCCTCGGCAGCCCGATCAGCGGCGTGCCGCCGACCGAGTCGAGAAGGTTGTCGTAGCGGGTCATCGGATCAGGAGGACCCGCCGGCCACGGCCGGCAGCACGACGACCTGGTCGCCGTCGGCGAGCTCGGTGCCGAGACCGCCGGTGAACCGGACGTCCTCGTCGTTGACGTAGAGGTTCACGAACCGGCGCAGGTCACCGCTCTCGATGAGGCGGTCCTTGAGGCCGGGGTGGTTGGCCTCGAGGTCGTCGATGAGCGCGCTGAGCGTGGAGCCCGCCGCCTCGACCGACTTCTCGCCGCCGGTGTAGGTGCGCAGGATGGTCGGGATTCGGACCTCGATGGCCATGGACGTCACTCGCTCTCGTTCGACTGCTGGGCTGTGTGGGGCACCGGGACGTCGGAGATCGCGACCTCTTCCTCGGTCACGTCGCCGTCGATGATGCTGTAAGACCTGAACTCCACCGGGCCCTCACTATTCCCGTGCTCACGTGTGCTGACGAGCACATAGTGGGCGCCGGGCTCGCTGGCGAGGCCGATGTCGGTGCGGCTCGGGTAGGCCTCCGTCGCCGTGTGCGAGTGGTAGATCACCACCGGCTCCTCGTCGTTGGCGTCCATCTCCTTGTAGAGCGCGAAGAGCTCGCTCGAGTCGAACTCGTAGAAGGTGGGGCTGCCCGCAGCGTTGACCATCTCCACGAAGCGGACCGCACGGTCACTGCCTTCGGGACCGGCCACGACTCCGCAGGCCTCGTCGGGGTGGTCGCGCTTGGCGTGGGCCACGATCGCGTCACGGATCGCCTGGGTGAGGGTCAGCACCGCTCCAGCGTAGGGGCTGGGCCCCCACCCCCCGCGCCTCGCCCGGCCACCGGACGCCGGGGGACCTCGCGGTCCTCATCGGAGCGAGTGGACCAACGTCTCCTGCAGGTAGCCCAGCCAGTCGTAGACGTCGTGGACCTGCGCGCGTGGGTCGTCGTCGGGCAGCGAGTGCCAGTAGCCCTCGTCGCCCTCCTCGACCTCGAGGCGGGTCGCGATGGCCAGGCGCATGTCGGTGAAGGAGCGCATCCAGGTCAATGCCGCCTCCTCGTCGAGCTCGACGTCGATGAACGTGCCGTCGACGGGCTCTGTCGTCAGACCCGACTCCTCGAGCGCGTCGATGATCGACGCGGCGGCCCCCGCCTTGCCGTCGCGTAGCGCGCTCTCGGTGAACCGGCGGAAGTCCCCGGCCGCCTCCTCGTCGTCGGGGTAGGCGGTGGGGAACAGCCGCGCGAGCACCGGGTCCTCTGGTTCGGTGGTGGGTCCGGAGAAGTCGAGCAGCTGCTCGAGGGGGTCGCTCTGGACGCTGGCCGTGGCCGACTCGTTGCGCAGCAGCTCGATCAGCTGAGCGGCGAGGGAGCGGAGCAGGTCGGCCTCGAAGGCTGTGAAGGTGGCCACGCTCGCGCCACTGCGGCGGTGCAGCCTGAAGCCGCTCAAGGAGTGTCGGCCTTCTGCATCGTGGCCCACAGGCCGTACTCGTGCATCGCCTGCACGTCGCGCTCCATCGCCTCACGGGTCCCCGTGGAGACCACCGAGCGGCCGTCCTCGTGGACCTCCATCATCAGCTTCTCGGCCTTCTTCTTGCCGTAGCCGAAGTGCTTCTGGAAGACGAAGGAGACGTAGGACATCAGGTTGACCGGGTCGTTCCAGACGATGGTCACCCAGGGACTCGCGAGCTGGGAGATCTCGTCGACCTCGGGCTCGTCGAGCTCGACCGGTGAAGTGGACACGAGGACCATTGTGCCCGCACTAGGGTGATCCGGTGAGCACCTCCCCCGGCACCTGGACCGGCTCCTCGTCGGGCTCCTCGACGGCGCTGCTGACCGACCACTACGAGCTGACGATGCTGCAGTCCGCGATCGCCTCCGGCGCCGCCCACCGCCGCTCGGTCTTCGAGCTGTTCCCGCGCCGGCTGCCGTCGGGCCGCCGCTACGGCGTGGTGGCCGGGGTGGGTCGGGCGCTGGACGCGATCGAGGCGTTCCGGTTCACCGGGGTCGAGATCGACTTCCTCCGGGAGGAGGGCATCGTCGACGAGCCGACCCTGGAGTGGCTGGCGGACTATCGGTTCGGCGGCGACATCTGGGGCTACCCCGAGGGTGAGACCTACTTTCCCTACTCCCCGCTGATGGTCGTCGAGTCGAGCTTCGCCGAGGCGGTGCTCCTCGAGACGGTGCTGCTCTCCATCTACAACCACGACGCGGCCATCGCCTCCGCGGCGTCGCGGATGACGTGGGCCGCCGGTGACCGGCCTTGCATCGAGATGGGGTCGCGACGTACCCATGAATGGTCCGCGGTGGCCTGCGCACGCGCGGCGTACGTCGCCGGCTTCACCGCCACCTCCAACCTCCGGGCGCGCCAGGAGTACGGCGTGCCGTCGACCGGCACCAGTGCGCACTCGTTCACCCTGCTGCACGACACCGAGTCCGACGCCTTCCGCGCCCAGGTGCAGTCCCTGGGCAAGGGCACCACGCTCCTGGTCGACACCTACGACATCGCCGAGGCAGTGCGGCTGGGCGTGGACATCGCCGGACCTGAGCTCGGGGCCGTCCGGATCGACTCCGGCGACCTCGGCGTCCTGGCAGAGCGTGTGCGGGCCCAGCTCGACCAGCTCGGCGCGCCGGACACCCGGATCGTGGTCACCTCCGACCTCGACGAGTTCGCGATCGCAGGGCTCGCGTCGGCGCCGGTCGACGGCTACGGCGTCGGCACCCAGCTGGTGGTCGGCAGCGGCCACCCCACGTGCGGCTTCGTCTACAAGCTGGTGGCCCGCGAGGACGAGACCGGCAAGGTCGTCGGTGTCGCGAAGAAGAGCAAGGACAAGATCTCGATCGGGGGTCGCAAGTACGCCCTGCGCCAGATCGGTCGCGACGGTCTCGCCCAGGCCGAGGTCATCGGGATCGGCCACCCCGTGCAGCACGACGGCGACGACCGCTCGCTGCTCGTCCCCCTCGTGCGCGACGGCCGGGTGGTGGGGCGCGAGACGCTGGAGGACTCACGGGCGCGGCACCTGCGCTCTCGTGCGGAGCTTCCCCTGGTGGCCCGCCAGCTCTCCAAGGGCGACCCGGTCATCGAGACCCGCTTCGAGGGGTTCGAGTAGGTTCGCTGCATGAAGAAGGCACTGATCGTCGTCGACGTGCAGAACGACTTCTGTGAGGGTGGTTCGCTGCCGGTCACGGGTGGGGCCCGGGTCGCGAGCGACATCGCCGCCCTGCTGCACCACTGGACGCGCAAGGATCCCAAGGCCCCGGCCTACGACGTGGTGGTGGCGACCAAGGACCACCACGTCGACCCGGGCGCGCACTGGTCCGAGAGCCCTGACTTCGTGGACTCCTGGCCGGTGCACTGCGAGGTCGGCACCGACGGTGAGGCCTTCCACCCCAACCTGGACCCGCAGCCCTTCGACGCTGTCTTCCTCAAGGGTGAGCACGTGGCGGCCTACTCGGGGTTCGAGGGACGTGACGGCAACGGCACCGCCCTGGCCGACTGGCTGCGCGGCCACGACGTGGCGCAGGTCGACGTGTGCGGTCTCGCCACGGACCACTGCGTGCGCGCCACCGCCCTGGACGCCGTCAAGAACGGCTTCGCCACCCGGCTGCTGGTCGACCTGTGCGCCGGCGTCGCTCCGGCATCCACCGAGAAGGCCCTCGCCGAGATGCGCCAGGCCGGGATCAGCGTCGCCTGACCCGATCCGCGTGAGGGGCTGACGATCCGGCCCCACGCGGGTTAGCGTGCCGCTGTGAGACGCGCCCCCCACGAGAACGTCGCGACCGTGCTGGTGGACCCGCGCGCGCTGGAGGACCTCGAGCTGGCGCTGATGTCGCTCGACCTTCCGCTGTGGCCCGTGCGGACCGCGCCCATCTGCGCGGACGGACCGCGCCGGGCGTTCCAGATCAGACGCGACCTGCTGGTGAAGCATCGAGGTGAGTGGGACCTCGCCGCCGACTGGACGCCCGTGTGGATCGGCTTCGGCAGCACCTGGCGCGACGGGGAGGAGCCACTTCCCTGGTCGGCTCACGTGGCCCTGTGGCAGGTGTTGTCGTCGTACGCCGACCACGTGCGCTTCCACCGCCGGCTCGGCGGAGTCAGTCGCCTCCCACTGCCGCAGGACATGTCGCGGTGAGCAGGTACGTCGTCGACGCCGGCGCGGTGCTGCGCCTCGTGGCGACCGAGGTCGAGGTCGCGTCCCGCCACGAGCTGCTGGCACCCACGCTGCTGCGCTCGCAGACGCTCTCGCTGCTGCACGAGTCGGTCCAGCGAGGTGAGCTGACTGCCTCCGTGGCCCAGGTCCACCTCACCCGCATCCGGATGCTGTCGATCCGGCTGCTCGGCGACGCCGTACTCCGCCGCCGGGCCTGGGCCCTCGCCGAGGAGCTCGGCTGGGCCTCGACCTACGACGCCGAGTACGTCGCCCTCACCCAGCTCCAGGCCCACGCCCTCATCACCCTGGACCCGGACCTGGCCACGCGCGTCGAGGGCGTCGTCGCCGTGGCCACCCTCGACGACCTGCGGTAGCGCCCCGACTGTTGAGTGGTGCGGTTAGGTTCGAGGAGTGATCGCCCTGACGACGCTGCGAGGAACCCGCGGCCTGTTCTTCCTGTCCCACCACCCCTGGGTCGCGGTCGTCCTGATCGCCGTGGTCATAGCGGTCCTCCACCTCCAGAACCAGAAGCGCCGCTGACGGCTCGACACGCGGCGCACCCCCCGCACGTCTCGACACCCCCGGAGGCGACCGGCACGATCGACTACCGCACCGGCCCGCCGCTGGTTGAGTCAGCTCACTCGTGTGGTGCTGGAGGAGGGCGGGCCGAAGGACCATCAGTTCGCTGGTGATCTCCCCGTGGCGCGCCTGGAGGGGTGTCCGGTCCGCGCGAACTGATAGTCCTTCCGCACTGAAGGCCCGGGGGCGGTGCGGGGGTGGCTGTCGCGGGGTGTCGGGGCGAGGCGTTCGTCGCACCGACGTCGGAGTGATCCGAGCGCCGCTGGTCGACCAGCGGCGGTCGGATCAGAACCAGCTCAGCCCTGCGCGATCCGGGAGACGTCGTCCCACTTCTCCCAGGTCTCGAGGCGGGAGGCGTAGTCCGCCTTCGCGATCCCGAGGGGGGCCTTGCCGAAGAAGACACGCAGCGGGGGCTCGTCGGCGTCGACGACGCGGAGGACGGCGGCGGCCGACGCCGTGGGGTCGCCGGGCTCGGACATGCGGGTCTTGCGCTGCTCGGCGAACTTCTTCCTGGCCTCGTTGTACGCCGGGATCTCGGCCGAGTGCTTGGCGGAGGGGCCGCCCCAGTCGGTGGAGAACCCACCGGGCTCGATCAGGGTGACGTGGATGCCGAAGTCGGCCACCTCCTGGGCCAGCGACTGCGAGAAGCCCTCGAGGGCCCACTTGCTGGCGTGGTAGGCGCCGACGTTCGGGAAAGCGGAGATGCCACCGATCGAGGAGACCTGCAGGATGTGGCCCGAGCCCTGCTCGCGCAGGAACGGGAGCGCCGCCTGGGTCACCCACATGGCGCAGAAGACGTTGGTCTCGATCTGGGCCCGGAAGTCCTCCTCGCTGACCTCCTCGACGAAGCCGAACTGTCCGTAGCCGGCGTTGTGACGACGACGTCGAGGCTGCCGAACATCTCGTGCGCGGCAGCCACCGCGGCGAAGTCGGCGTCGCGGTCGGTCACGTCGAGCTGGATCGGCAAGAGGGCGTCGCCGTACTTCTGCACGAGGTCGTCGAGGGTGGAGAGGTCACGCGCAGTCGCGGCGACGCGGTCGCCGCGGTCGAGGGCGGCGACCGCCCACTCGCGGCCGAAGCCGCGTGAGCAGCCGGTGATGAACCAGGTCTTGCCTAGTGTCGTCGATGAGTTCTCAGTCATGTCCTCGACGTTACGACTTCGAGTGCGATCGCACGCAAACCCGGGAACGTCCCTCAGCTGGGCAACCGGTCACCGCGTTCGACCACCAGCCGCGGGGGCGCCGAGAGGCGCCAGGCCTCGAAGGTGAGCTCGGCCAGCTCGTCACGCTCGATGGCATCCAGCCGGACCACCACCCAGCCGAAGCCGCCGGCGGTGAACTGCACCTCGAAGACCTCGGGCCGCTCCCCCACCAGGGCGGCCTGCTCGGCCAGCGTCTGCTTGAGGCCGACGGTCCGAGTGGGTTCCCAGAGGTAGCCGAAGGTCCGTCCGTCCACCTCGAGCTTGGAGTAGCGCGAGTGCGTCACCACCGAGACCTCGTCCAGCTGCCCGACCAGGTCGAGGAGCTCGGGGATCTCGGTCACACAGGCTCCAGCAGTGCGACGCACTCCACGTGGTGGGTCATCGGGAAGACGTACATGACGCTGAGCGTAGTGCGATCTTTTGCGGGCGCCTGCGCTCATGAGGCCGAACGAGCCCGTGACCTGCGGCGTTGCCGTTCTGGACGCGCGCGTGCG
>JBKJON010000446.1:0-3827 GCA_046595715.1 Marmoricola sp. | reverse complement strand
TGCTTGACCACCAGCGTGTAGAGGCAGTCCTGCGCCTCCATCACCTCGAGCATCGAGCGGTCGGGCGGCAGCAGTCCGACGCCGGTGATCCCCCAGCCGCTGGCCAGGCCCTCGTTGAGCAGGGCATCGACGTACATCGCCTCGTGGGCGCGGTGGAAGCCGCCGACCCCGAGGTGCACGATGCCGCTGGCGAGGGCGGCGCGGTCGTACGACGGGACCGGGACCTTGCCGGCGATCTCGCCCAGGGACGCCGCGCTCAGGGCAGTCATCGAGCCACCCCAGAACGCGAGGCGCGCAGCGCGCGGTTCACTTGACCGCGCCCAGCGAAAGGCCACGCACCAGCTTGTCCTGCGCCGCGAACCCGGCGATGAGGACGGGTAGCGAGACCAGGGTGGCAGCAGCACACAGCTTGGCGAGGAACAACCCCTGGCTGGAGATGAACCCGACCAGGAAGATCGGTGCCGTGGCGGACTGGACCGAGGTGAGGTTGACCGCGAACATGAACTCGTTCCAGCTGAAGATGAAGCAGATCAGGCTGGTCGCGGCGATGCCGGGGCCGGCGAACGGTGCCACCTCTGAGATCAGGATCCGCAGCAGCCCGGCGCCGTCGATGCGCGCGGCCCCCAGGATCGCCACCGGCACCGCGGCCAGGAACGAGCGCATCATCCACACCGCGATCGGCAGGTTCATCGAGGTGTAGAGGATGACCAGGGTGAAGATGTTGTCGAGCATGCCGACCTTCTTCACGATCAGGTAGATCGGCAGCAGGGCCGCGATGGGCGGCAGGAACTTGGTGGAGAGGAAGAAGAACATCACGTCCGTCCACTTCTTCACCGGCCTGATCGAGAGTGCGTACGCCGCCGGGATCGCGAGCAGCAGAACCAGCAGTGTGGAGACGACGCTGGCGATCACCGAGTTGAGCAGGTAGGGCATGACGTCGCGGTCGAAGAGCGCCGAGTAGTTCTCGAAGGTGATCGGCGCGAACGGCGACGGCGGGTTGGTCGCGGCGTCGGCCTCGATGTGCAACGACGTCAGCACCATCCAGGCCACCGGCAGGAAGAACACCAACGTCATCGTCCAGGCGAGCAACGTCCAGCCCGGGCCGGCGGGCACGGAGGTGTCCTCCTTCTTCTTGCGGTGCCACCACCGCAGCCGGGCGTGGGGGTCGCGCAGCTCCGGCTCGGTGTCCTCGGTCTCAGCCTGGGTGCCGATCTGTCTCTCGTTGCGTGTCTCGGTGCTCATCAGTGCATCTCCTCTTCGCTGAACAGGTTCGAGATCACGCGGAGCGCGAGGGTCGCCACGATGATCGTGCCGATCACGACCACGACCCCGGCCGCAGCCGCCTCGCCGTACTCGAACTTGCGGAACATGGTCAGGTAGATCTCGTAGGGGAGGTTCGTGGTCGCCGACCCTGGACCGCCCTGGGTGATCGTGAAGATCGCGTCGAAGGTCTGCACGACGTAGACCGACCCGAGCAGCACCGCCAGCTCGATGTACTGACGCAGGTGCGGCAGCGTGATGTGTCGGAAGATCTGCATCGGGCTGGCGCGGTCGATCGTGGCGGCCTCGAGGATGTCGCCGGACTGGGACTGCAGGCCAGCCAGGAGCAGCAGCATCATGAACGGCGTCCACTGCCACACCAGGGCCGCGACGACGGCGGGCATCGGCATCTCCGAGATGTAGCTGGTCGTGGGTCCCTCGCCGCCGAAGAGCCGGGCGATCCAGTTGAGGATACCGTTGAACAACCCGTAGTCGGGGTTGTAGAGCGCGTGCTTCCACAGCAGCGCGCCCGCGACCGGCATCACCAGGAACGGTGCGATCAGCAACGTGCGGGCGAGTCCTCGTCCGGGGAACTTGCGGTCGAGCAGCACCGCCAGCGCCAGGCCGATCAACAGGCTGATCACGACGACCGACGCGGTGAGCACGATGGTGTTGATCACCGCGGCGCGCAGACGCGAGTCGGTGAACACGGTGGCGAAGTTGCTCAACCCCGCGAACGAGGTGTAGTTGCCCAGTCCGAGGAAGTTGCCCGAGCCTGGGCGCTGGATGTTCCAGTTGAGCGTCGAGATCGCGATCGTGATCAGGAACGGGATCTGGGTGACGATGATGGTGAAGATCAGCGCGGGAAGCAGCGGGCCGCGACGCAGCCAGCCCTCCTTGCGGGAGAGCTTCGCGCGCGGTGGTCCCGTCGGCCGGTGCTGCTGGTCGGCGTCTTCGGTCAGGGTGGCGGTCATCGGGTGCCTCCGGGGGTCGAGATGAAAGGTGGCCAGTGGGCCGGGGTGGGCCGGGGTCCTGCCGGCCGGGGTGGGCCGCTCACTCGCGGTCACGACCCACCCCGGCTCAGGTGGCTACTGGTAGTTCTTCGCCACGTCCTCGGCCAGCTTCTGACCGTTGTCGAGCGCTTCCTTGACGGTGCCCCGGCCGGCCATGGCCGCGGCGACGTCCTGCGAGACCTTGGTACCGAGGTCCGCGAACTCCGGGATCGCGACGAACTGCACACCGACCGTTGGCCTCGGCTGTACGCCGGGGTTGGTCGGGTCGGCCGACTCGATCGCGGACAGGGTCTGGGGACCGAACGCTGCGGCCGCCTTCTTGTACTCCGGGATCTCGTAGGTCGACTCACGCTTGCCCGCCGGGACCCGCGCCCAGCCGAGCTCCTTGCCGACGAGCTGCTCGTAGTCCTTGCCCGAGGCCCACATCATGAACTTCGCCGCGGAGTCGGCCTTCTTGGTGGTCTTCGGCATCGCCCAGGCCCAGGCCCAGAGCCAGCCTGCGGAGTCGGTCTCCTTGACCGGGGCGGGAGCGTAGCCGACCTTGCCGGCGACGTTGCTCACGTTGGGGTCCTCGAGCGAGCCTGCAGCGGACGTCGCGTCGTACCACATCGCGACCTTGCCCTGGCTCATCGCGTTCAGGCACTCGGCGAAGCCGGCCTGTGCTGCGCCCGGCTCGCCGTGCTTCCGGACCAGGTCGACGTAGAAGCTGACCGCTTCCTCGAAGGGCTTGTCGTTGACCTTGGCCTGCCAGTCCTTGGTGAACCAGGTGCCACCGAAGGTGTTCACGACCGTGGTCAGCGGCGCGAACATCTCGCCCCATCCGGGGAGCCCGCGAAGGCAGATCCCCTTCATGCCCTTCTGGGCTCCGTCGAGCTTCGCGGCGATGTCCGCCACCTCGGCCCACGTGGGCTTCTCGGGCATGGTCAGGCCCTGCTTCTGCAACACGTCCTTGCGGTACATCAGGAAGGAGGACTCGCCGTAGAACGGGAGCGCATACATCTTGCCGTCCTCGCCCGAGAGCGACTGCACGATGGGATCGATCAGGTCGGCCTTGTCGAAGGTGCTGTCGGCGTCGGCGTAGGAGTCGACCGGGGTCAGCCAGTCGTTCTTCGACCAGAGCTGGGCCTCGTAGGCGCCGATCGTGGCGACGTCGTACTGCCCGGCCTTGGTGGCGATGTCCTGGGTCACCTTGTCTCGCAGCTCGTTCTCCGGGAGGATCGTGTAGTTCACCTTGATCCCGGTGTCCTTGGTGAAGTTGTCCTTGGTCAGCTTCTCGATGTCGACCATCTGGGGGTTGCCCACCATCAAGACGTTGATCGACTTCGGGTCGCTGGAGCCGCCGCCGCTGCCCCCCGCTCCGCAGGCGCTAAGGATCAGGGTCAGCGATGCCGTGGCGGCAAGGGCGATCCTGCGTTTGGTTGACCTGGTGGTCATGGGTTTACCTCCGTGGTTGTGGTGAAGACATGGGTGTGTCCGGGTCTTGGCCAGGGTCTGGGGCCGGTGTGCGGGCGGTGCTCGAGGTTGTCCTCGCCGGGTCAGGCGCGGATGACGTGC
>JBKJON010000502.1:0-2621 GCA_046595715.1 Marmoricola sp. | reverse complement strand
CCAGCGCCGAGGACCTGAAGGACACGTTCGACTTCATGGTGCTCGACGACGTGCAGAACACGCAGTACGAAGGAGACTGGTCCGATGTCACAGGTGGCTGAAGCTCCCGAACGGTCCGACGTGGAGGGCTACGAAGGACTGCGCATCCGCAGCCTGACCAAGTCCTTCGCCAACTTCACGGCCGTGGACTCGCTGGACCTCGAGGTCCCGAGCGGCTCGTTCTTCGCGCTCCTGGGTCCCTCCGGGTGTGGCAAGACGACGACCTTGCGGATGGTGGCGGGCCTGGATACGCCGACCTCCGGCTCGATCGAGCTGAGTGGCAAGGACATCACCTGGGACAAGCCCTACCGTCGACCCGTCAACACGGTCTTCCAGAACTACGCCCTGTTCCCACACCTCGACATCTACGAGAACGTCGCCTTCGGCCTGCGTCGCCGCAAGAGCAAGGAGGTCGACCAGAAGGTCCGCGAGATGCTCGAGCTCGTCGAGCTCGAGTCGCAGACCCGCAAGCGACCGCCGCAGCTCTCCGGCGGCCAGCAGCAGCGCGTCGCCCTCGCCCGTGCGCTGATCAACAGCCCTGAGGTGCTGCTCCTCGATGAACCGCTCGGCGCCCTCGACCTGAAGCTGCGGCGTGCCATGCAGATAGAGATCAAACGCATCCAGACCGAGGTCGGCCTGACGTTCGTCCACGTGACGCACGACCAGGAGGAGGCCATGACGATGGCCGACACGATCGCGGTGATGAACAAGGGCGTCATCGAGCAGATGGGGGCGCCGGCCGAGCTCTACGACAACCCGCAGACGACCTTCGTGGCCAACTTCCTCGGACAGTCGAACCTGATCGAGGTCGAGGTCCGGGGGTCTGACGGCGACTTCGTCACCGTGGACATGCAGGGCACCCTCGCCTCGATCCCGACCGCACGTGCCCACGTGTCCGGCACGTCAGGTGAGAAGGCCTGGGTCGGGGTCCGTCCCGAGAAGGTCCTGATCGCCGAGGTCGGCAAGGACATCGACGCCCCGGGCAACAGCATCCCCGGCGGGGTGGTCACCGACGTCAGCTTCATCGGTGTGAGCACGCAGTACCTCGTGCGGATGCCGTGGGGCCAGGAGGTCCAGGTGTTCGAGCAGAACACCGGGCGCCGCCGGCTCTTCCGCCAGGGGGAGAAGGTCGACATCTCCTGGCGACCCGAGTACGCCTTCCTCCTCGACCACAACCAGGACGCCTCGGCCGGAGTGGACAAGGTGGACGCGGCGTCGTGACTGCCACCGTCGACGCACCGGCACCGGCACCGGCGAACCCCTCGGCACACAAGGGCGCGCCGCCGGCGAAGAGGAAGCGCAAGCTCACCGGCTACTGGCTGCTGCTGCCCGGGATGCTCTGGCTGGCGGTGTTCTTCGTGGTGCCGCTCTACTCGCTGGTCGCCACCAGCCTCTACAACCCCGACGGGTCGGTGCTCCAGGGCTACGAGATGACGTGGTCCTTCGGCAACTACTGGAACACCCTCGACGCCTACTGGCGTCCCCTCGTGCGCTCCCTCTGGTACGGCGGGGTCGCCACCCTGATCTGTCTGGTGCTGGGCTACGTGCTCGCCTACGCCATCGCCTTCAAGTCGGGCCGGTGGAAGAACCTGATGCTGGTGCTGGTGATCGCGCCCTTCTTCACCAGCTTCCTGGTGCGCACCCTGTCGTGGAAGCTGCTCCTGCGTGACGACGGCTTCATCGTCAACGCCCTCCAGTTCCTGCACCTGCTGGGGACCGACGGACGGCTCCTCGCGACGCCGATCGCGGTCATCGCCGGCCTGGTCTACAACTTCCTGCCGTTCATGGTGCTGCCGCTGTTCGCGAGCATCGACAAGATCGACCACCGGCTGATCGAGGCCGCGGGTGACCTCTACTCGCGACCGATCGTCGGGTTCTTCAAGGTGACCTGGCCGTTGTCCCTCCCGGGCGTCGTCTCCGGCACCCTGCTGACCTTCATCCCCGCGGTCGGTGACTACATCAACGCCGAGCTGCTGGGCAGCCCGAAGCAGCGGATGATCGGCAACGTCATCCAGAACCTCTTCACCGACGCCAACGACTACCCGGCTGCCGGTGCGCTCTCGGTGATGCTGATGTTGCTGATCCTGGCGTTGGTTCTCTTCTACGTCCGCCGTGCCGGCACCGAGGAGCTGCTCTGATGTCCCTGTTCCAGCGCGTCGGCCGGTGGATCGGCAAGCACCTGGTCCTCATGGGTGGACTGCTCGTCATCGTCTACATGTTCGTGCCGATCTTCGTGGTCGTGCTGATGAGCTTCAACAAGCCCAAGAGCAAGCTCATCTACCGCTTCGACTCCTTCACCCTCGACAACTGGCTGAACCCGTGCAAGGACGGGAGCATGTGCAGCGCGTTGAGCCGCAGCATCCAGATCGGACTGCTGGCGACGGTGGTGGCCACCGTGCTCGGCACGCTGATGGCGTTCGCCCTGGTGCGACACCGCTTCGAGGGCCGGTCGGCGGCCAACCTGCTGATCTTCCTGCCGATGGCCTCACCCGAGATCGTGATGGGCTCCTCGCTGCTGGCCCTGTTCGTGGCGGCCGGCTTCGGTGGTCAGCTCGGCTTCTGGACCATCCTGATCGCCCACA
>JBKJON010000115.1:0-2591 GCA_046595715.1 Marmoricola sp. | reverse complement strand
GCTCGACGCGAGGAGGGACCTGAGCACATCAACTCTTCAGCGGCTGCTCTCGACGCTGCGCAGGGTGATCCGGTGGGCGGAGGCGAGGGACCTGGTCGGTCGCAACGTCGCGTTGCTGTGTACGGCACCGACTGGAACGGGTGGCCGGCCCTCAAGCTCGCTGACGCTGGTGCAGGCACAGGCGGTGATGCGGGCGGCCGAGGACAGCCACCTGCATGCCTACGTCGTGCTCGCGCTGCTGACCGGCGTCCGGACCGAGGAGCTGCGGGCGCTGACGTGGGACCGGCTGGACCTGGTGGGTGACCCAGAAGGCGCCCCGCCCACACCACCCAGCATCCAGGTCTGGCGTTCGGTCCGCTCCGGTGGTGACACCAAGACTCGCAGCTCGCGGAGGACGCTGGGTCTCCCGAGCCTTGCCGTGGTGACACTGGAGAAGGAGCGGGCACACCAGGTGGAGACCGGTGTCTGGTCGGAGTCGGGTTATGTCTTCTGAGCGACCTCTGGTCTGCCGCTGGACGCCGCCAACGTGCGGCGCTCGTTCAGATCCGTGTGCGAGAAGGCTGGGCTCGAAGGGTCCTGGACTCCTCGAGAACTGCGGCACTCCTTCGTGTCACTGACGTCGGACGCTGGCGTTCCGTTGTAGGCCATCGCCCGGCTGGTGGGGCACCGGAGCACGGCGGTCACCGAGACGGTCTACCGCAAGCAGCTGCGACCGGTGCTGACCTCGGGCGCTGAAGTCATGGACACATTGTTCTGATGGGCTCAGTCACGGAGTCAGTCACTCAGTGGACTGAACTGGAGACGGGAGCACTGTGGATCACCGGCTGCTCGGGAGAGAACCGGCAGGTCAATGCGGGTGCGGTGCGGGTGGGCCTAAGAGGACTTCAACCTCTGACCTCTTCCTTATCAGGGAAGCGCTCTAACCGTCTGAGCTATAGGCCCGGGTGGTGCAACCGGGGACGTTCCTCCGGGTGGACCGAGAGGGAAGGCTACCCCATCGCCGGGACCCCCCACAAAACGTGTCAGTTGTCCTCGGCCAGGGTGACCTCAATGCCTCCGAGCAGCGCCGCCGAGAGGTTGTAGAGGAAGGCTCCGAGCGTCGAGATCGCGGTGATCAGGATGACGTCGAGCACGGCCACGATCATCGTGAACCCGAGGATGCGGGAGGTGCCGACGTACTCCTGGATGTCGAAGGGCGTGCTGTTGTCGCTGCCCACCGCCTGCTGGACGATCGAGTTGATCGAGTCCCACACCCCGGCCGCGCCCAGCACCGACATGATGATCCCGACCGCGACCACGAGCACGATCCCGAGGGCGATCGAGAGCAGGAACGAGGTCTTCATCACCGACCAGGCGTCGACCTGGACCAGACGGAGCTGAGCCCGGCGAGTACGCCGGGGCGCCCCCTGCTTCGGTGCCCCTTGCTTCGACCTGCCCGAGCCCCCCAGGGCCCGGGGAACCTTGGGGGCCCCGACGGGACGACCCTCAGGGGTGGGGGCACCAGCGGCTGCGTGTCCGCTCTGCGGCGGAGTCGCGGCCCGTTTGGCTGCCTCGGCGCGCTGGACCGCCACCGTGTCGGCCGCCGCCTTGCGGGCGTCCGAAGGGCGCGCCGACCTGCCCGCCTTGGCGGCGTCCGCGGCGAGCTCCGGAGGCGGGGGCGGCATGATCGGGCCGCTCAGGCTCCGTCGGGGCGCGATCGATCCGTCGTCGTGGCCCTCAGCCATCAGCCATCGTCTCCCGGCTCGTCATCGGTGTCGGTGCCCGCATAGTTCTCCGGCCCCACGTCACTCTCAGCGTCACTCTGGGCATCACCGTGGGCGTCGGGATCGATTGTTGCACTGTCATCCTCGGCCTGCACCGCCTCATCGACGGCCTCCTCGACGGCGGCGTCCTTCTCCACGCTCCGAGCCACGACGGCGACGGAGTCGTTGCCCTTGGGCGAGACGAACTTGACGCCCATCGTCGAGCGCCCGGTCGCGCGGAACTCCTCGTTGATCGGGCTCCGGACCACCTGGCCACCGGAGGTGATGGAGAGGATCTCGTCACCTTCGACCACGATGAAGGCACCGACGAGACCGCCGCGCTCCTCGTTGGCCAGCGACATCGCCTTGATCCCGAGCCCGCCGCGGGACTGGGTGCGGTAGTCGGAGATGCGGGTGCGCTTGGCGAAGCCGCCGTCGGTCATGGTGAAGACGTACTGCTCCACGACCTCCGTGGAGTCGGCTGCCTCCCCCTCGGCGGCCTCCTCGGCCGCGACCTGCTCGGCCCGGATCACCGACATCGAGAGCACGGAGTCGCCTTCGCGGAACTTCATGCCCTGGACGCCGCTGGTGGCGCGCCCCATCGGACGGAGCTGGCCGTCATCGGCCTTGAACCGGATCGCCTGCCCCTTGCGGGAGACGAGCAGGATGTCGTCGTCGGCGTTGACCAGCTCGGCTCCGATCAGCTCGTCATCGTCCTCGCGGAAGTTGATCGCGATGACACCGGCCTGGCGGGGGCTGTCGTAGTCGCCCAGTCGGGTCTTCTTGACCAGACCGGCCCGGGTTGCCAGGACGAGGTAGGGCGCCTGCTGGTAGTCGCGGATCGCGAGC
>JBKJON010000559.1:0-11985 GCA_046595715.1 Marmoricola sp. | reverse complement strand
GAAGTACGCCGCAGAGCTGGCCGGCATCATCGGCTGCGCCCCCTCCGACGTCCTCCAGGTCTCGGCCAAGACCGGTCGCGGGGTCTGGGCGACGATCTCGTTGAGCAGGTGCTCGACCCCGAGACCGGTCTTGGCCGAGACCTGGAGGACGTCGGAGGGGGCGCAGCCGATGATGCCGGCCAGCTCTGCGGCGTACTTCTCCGGCTGGGCGTTGGGCAGGTCGATCTTGTTGAGGACCGGGATGACGTGCAGGTCGGCGCCCAGGGCGAGGTAGAGGTTGGCCAGGGTCTGTGCCTCGATCCCCTGGGCCGCGTCCACCAGCAGCACGGCGGCCTCGCAGGCCTCCAGCGACCGGGACACCTCGTAGGTGAAGTCGACGTGCCCGGGGGTGTCGATCATGTTGAGCACGTAGGTGTCGGGCTCGGCACCCGCGTCGTTGTCCGGCTTCACCGTCCAGGGCATCCGGACGGCCTGGCTCTTGATGGTGATCCCGCGCTCGCGCTCGATGTCCATGCGGTCGAGGTACTGCGCCCGCGCAGCCCGGGCGTCCACGACTCCCGTGAGCTGCAGCATCCGGTCGGCCAGGGTCGACTTGCCGTGGTCGATGTGGGCGATGATGCAGAAGTTGCGGATGATCGCAGGATCGGTCTTGCCCGGGACGGGCGCGGCGACGTTCGGAGGCACGGAGGGCACAGACGACTCTCGTTGACGAGCGGGGGACGTTCTCATTCTCCCATAGGGGTGGGACGGTGCCCGCCTCCGCGGGCCCGGCGTACGGCGTGGGCGCTCAGCCCACCGGCAGGTGCTCGCCCCACCACCGCAGGATGTGGTCGAAGCGCTGCTTGCGGTGCCGTGGCCGTCCGCTGCGGCTCAGCTCGTGGCCCTCACCCGGGAACAGCAGCAGCTCGGTGGGGATCCCGCGGGATCGCAGGTCGGTGAACCATCGTTGCCCCTGTTCGACCGGGCAGCGCCAGTCGGCCTCGGAGTGGATCACCAGCGTCGGGGTGGTGACGTCGCCGACGTGGGTCATCGGGCTCTGCTCCCGCATCGCCTCCGGGGTGCCGTGGTACTCCCCCGGGAAGAACCAGCCGATGTCGGCGGACCCGACGAACGACGTGGCGTCGAGGTAGCCGCGCTCGACCACGGCCGCGGCGAAGCGTCGGGTCCGGGTGGTCAGCAGTGCCGTCAGGTAGCCGCCGTACGACCCACCCATGACGCCCTGGCGGTCCGCGTCCAGCCCCAGGGACGAGTCGGCAAGGGCCTGGTCGAGGAAGGCGATGACGTCCTCGGCGTCGACGCTGCCCATGGCGTGCCGCACGGCGCGGGCATGGTCGAGGCCGTAGCCAGCAGACCCGCGGGGGTTGCACATCAGGACCGCATAGCCCGCCCCGGCGTACACCTGGGCCTCGTCGAAGAGGGCCCAGTCGTACTGCGCGTGCGGGCCGCCGTGGATGTCGAGGAGCACGGGGTGCGGCCCCTCCCCGAACAGCGCGGGGTCTGGCAGGACGACCCAACCGTGCACGGGGTGGCCGTCGCTGGAGCGGGCCTCGAGCTCGCGCTGGGGCCGGACGCCGGCCTCCCGCACGCCGGCGCTGAGGTCGGTCAGCCAGTGCATCTCCCGACCACACACGAGGGCGAGGTCGCCAGCCCGTTCCTGGTCCGCTGCGACCACGACGAGCGTGGAGCCGTCCGCGGACGTGGCGTGGTGGCGCACCACGACCTCGCCGTCCAGGACGACCTCCGGTTCGCCGGACGCGTCGGGATCCACGGACGCGAGATACACGGCGCCCCGGCGCAGGGCCTGTACGACCACCCGGTCGGCCACCACGGCCAGGGCATCGGGACCACCGTCGATCTCGAGGTCTTCGCCGGTGAAGGCGACCAGCTCGAGCAGCGTGACTCCCGGGTCCCCCGGCTCACGGGTCGTCCACAACCGCCCCGAACGCCCGACGAAGTCACGGCCGTCGGCACCGACCTCGGTGGCGACCAGCACCAGACGTCCGTCCGGTAGCCACCCGACGGCACTGACGCTCAGGTCACCGCCGGTGACGGCCACCGGCTCCTCGACGGGTTCCGTGGCGTCGGCCGACACCAGGTGCACGGCGGAGCGCAGGTCGGTCTCCCGGGAGTCGTGGCTGCTGGAGACGAAGGCGAGGGAAGAGCCGTCCGGGCTCCAGGCGGGGTTCTCATCGTCACGGTCCCCCGTCGTCAGCTGCCGGGGGGTGAGTGGCAGCGACGGCAGGTCGGACCCGGGCGCGGTGTCCACCGACGGGACCTCGACGACGAAGAGGTGCTGGCGTCGGTCACGGGTGTAGCCCAGGCCGTCCATGCGGTAGGCCGGCTCGGTGACCAGCCGCGCGGGCTCGGCCTCCGGTTTCGGCGTGGACCCCTCCGGCCCCTCGGTCCCGTAGCGCCCCTGCTCAGGCACCCGTGCGCTGTAGGCCAGGCGACGCCCGTCCGGGCTCCACACCGGCGACCCGGCCCCCAAGGGGTGGTCGGTGAGACACATCGGCTCCCCACCGTCGATCCCGGTGATGTGCACCTGGGGCGCGGTCTCCTGGCCGGACCGCAGGAACGCCACCCGCAGACCGTCCGGACTCACCACGGGAGCACCGTCGCGTTCGCCGTTGGTCAGTCGCCGCGCGGGGTCCCCGGAGGTCGGCACCGCCCAGAGGCCACCCCGGTAGGAATCGGACTCCAGGTCGGGACGATGCACGGGCACGACAGCCGTCGCACCGTCGGGGGTGAGGCTGAGTCCGTGGGCAGCATGGAGCAGGTCGAGGTGTTCGGAGAGCATTCAACCAACCTAACGAAGCCGAGGGCCGTCCTGTCCAGCCGTGCTGCACTCGGCGCTGTCGACGAACTCCTCGGTCTTGGCGATCGCGGAGCCTCAGCCCTGCTCGAGGGTGGGCGACGCCGCGATGGCCACCTCGTCGGGTTGGGGACGACGTCGAGGAGTACGGGGCCGTCGTGGGCAAGTGCCTGTCGTCCGCCGGTGACCCTCGTCGCGACCGGACCCCGACGCCGATTTGGGCGGCACCGTCGTACGCTGATATCGCCTCCCCTTGTGTCTGGTCTCGGTCCGGGCACCCCGAATCTGATCTCCACACCAAACGAGGCGAGCCTGCAGTGGCGAACATCAAGTCCCAGATCAAGCGCAACAAGCAGAACGACGCGGCTCACGAGCGCAACAAGGCTGTCAAGTCCGCGCTCAAGACGTCGGTCCGCAAGTTCCGTGCGGCCGCCGAGGCCGGCAACGCCGACGAGGCCCAGGTCGCCGCGCTCGACGCCGCCAAGCGCCTCGACAAGGCCGCCTCCAAGGGTGTCATCCACAAGAACCAGGCCGCGAACCGCAAGTCGGCCATCCACAAGCAGGCGTCCTCGCTCTGAGGCTTCCCCTGCCGGGCTGACCAGCCCAGCACGACAGGCGTCGAACCCTCCGGGGTCCGGCGCCTTCCTGCTGTGCGGACGGGATCTAGCGAGCAGGCCGGGCTCGAACGACGTCGAGCACCATCTTCTCCAGGGCGTACGCCGCGTCGCTCGCCTGGCCCTTGATGTCGGCATCGGCCCTGGCCACCGAGCGGATGGCCCGTCCGAGGCCGTCCTCGTCCCAGCCGTGGGACTGGCGGCGCAGGGTGTCGAGCTTCCAGGCCGGCACTCCTACCTCGCGCATCAGGTCGTTGTTGCGCATGCCACGGGGCGCGGCCATGAACCTGGCCAGGCTGCGCAGTCCACCGGCCATGGCACTGGTGACCAGCACGGCCGGTGTGCCACCGTCGAGCGCCCAGCGCAGCTCCTCGAGGGCCTTGGCCGTCTGGCCGTAGATCGTGTGGTCCGCGACGGCGAAGGACTTGGCCTCCGCCCGGCCGCCGAAGTACTTCTTCACCATCTCCATGGATATCGGCTTGCCCTCGAAGTCGTCGGCCAGCTGTCCGGCTGCCGCCGAGAGCGACCTCAGGTCCTGCCCGACGGCCTGGATCAGGAACTCCGCCGCCTCGGGGTCGATGCGCACCTGGCGTCCCCGGAGGAGGTTGGTCACGAAGCCCGGGAACTCACGGGCCGTCAGCGAGGCCGACTTCACCTCGGTCACGGCACCGAGCTTGCGCAGCTTGGTCAGCAATCCGCTGCCCTTGGACCCGCCGCTGTGCGCGAGCACCAGCGCGATGTCGTCGGCCGGAGCCGCGGCGTATTCGAGCAGGCCGGCCGCCGACTCCTCCGGCAGGTCCTCGAGGCGGCGCACGACGACGCAGCGGGTGGAGGAGAACAGTGACGGTGCCGCGAGCTCACCGAGGGTGGCCATGGTGAGTGTGGTGGCAGCGGTCTCAGAGAACTCGGCCTCGACGTCGTGGGCCCGCACCGCGGTGCGGACGTCGGAGATTGCCCGTTCGCCCAGGAACTCCTCGGGGCCGGTCACCAGGGTGACGCGGCCGAGCACGTCCTGCGGCTGCGGGTTGGCCATGACCGCACCTTCTCACGCGGTCCGGACAGCCCATGTCCGAGGGCGCGCGGCGTCACAAGGTCAAGGTGCCCTCCACCAGGGTGTGGCAGGTGCCACCGACCCAGACCTGTCCGGCGTCGTCGGTGCTGACGACCACGCGTCCGTCACGTCCGATGGCGGTACCCTGACGGGCGACGTAGTCGGGCGGCAGGTGGCCCGCACCAGTCAGCCACAGGGCGAACCCGGCGTTGAGGCTACCCGTGACCGGGTCCTCAGGGACGGAGTACTCCGGGCAGAAGGCACGGACCTCGTAGTCTGCGCCGCAGGCCGCCCGGCCCTGTGCGTCGTGGGCTCCGAGCACCCCTAGCTGGAGGCCCCGCATCATCGCGAAGTCGGGCTCCAGGTCCAGGACGTCCTCGGCCGTCGCCAGCTGGAGCCCGAGCCAGCCCGGACCGTTGTCGATCCAGTGGGAGCGCAGCACCCGTTCCGGCGCGACGCCGAGGGCGCTGACGGCGCGGGACAGGGTCTCCTCGTCGGGCTGTCCTGCCCGCACCAGGTCCGGCGCACGGAACGCGATCTCCCCGTCGTCGCTGAGTCCGAGCTCGACCAGCCCCAGGGCACACTCCTGGACGATCCGGCCCCCGGTGGCCGGCACTCCCCCGGCGCCGAGCCACGCGTGCGCGCTGCCGAGGGTCGGATGGCCCGCGAACGGAAGCTCCTGGGTGGGGGTGAAGATGCGTAGGCGGTAGTCCGCTGCGGGGTCCTCCGGCGGCAGCAGGAAGGTCGTCTCGGAGAGGTTGGTCCAGCGAGCGAAGTCCGAGAGCTGCTTCTCGCTGAGCCCGACCGCGTCGTGCACCACCGCCACCGGGTTGCCGGTGAGCGGTGCGGGGGCGAACACGTCGACCTGGGAGAAGCTGTACGTCGTCGTCACGGCGTCAGCATCCCAGCACCGTCTCAAGGGCCGACGCCGACCTTGCCCCGGTCGGTGACCCTGAGCCCGTGGTCCACGACCACCGCCACGTCGCCCTGCCGGTCCGTGCGCGCGACCTGCATCCGGCTCTCGTGCAGCAACGCCATCAGCGAGGGCGCCGGGTGACCGTAGTCGTTGTCGGGCCCCACCGAGATCACGGCGAGGCGCGCACCCAGCCTGCGGACGAGGTCCGGATCCTGGCTGGCGCTGCCGTGGTGGGCCACCTTCAGCACGTCGACCTGCACTCCCCCGGTCTCACGGAGAAGCTGGGCCTGGGAGCCGTCCTCCTCGTCGCCCATCATCAGGATCCGGATCCCCTGTGTCTCCACGAGCAGCACCAGGCTCGAGTCGTTGGGCGGCGAGTCCGCGTCGGGTGAGGGTGGACGGGAGGGAGCGATCACCTGCCACCTCAGGGGTCCCACCTGCCTACTCTCGCCGTACACCGCCCGCTGCACCGGCACCCCCGCACGCGCCGCGACGGCCTCGACCAGGCGTACCCCCGAGAGCGGGTCCGCGAGCGTCGTCACCTCGACGGCGCCGACCCGGCGACCGTCCAGCACCCCTGCCAACCCGTCGACGTGGTCGGCATGGAAGTGGGTCAGCACGACGAGGGGCACCCGGGTGATGCCGAGGCGGTCGAGGCATCGACCCATCGAGGTCGGGTCGGGTCCGGCGTCGACGACCACGGCACTTCCTGGCCCGGCGTTGAGCACCAGGCCGTCCCCCTGGCCGATGTCGCACGCGACCATCACCCATCCCCGGGCTGGCCATCCCGGCGTCGGCAGCGGCACGAGCAGGGCGACCACCATCAGGACACTGAGGGACACGGTGGCGGCGCGCCGGGCCAGGAGGGTGCCGAGGAAGAAGGCAACCACCCCACAGATGACCGTCAGTAACCCGATACCGACCGGGCCGGCCGACCAGCCCACCGTGGCCACGGGGAGATCGGCACAGCGCACGGCCACCGCGATGATCCAGGCGGGGCACCACGCGGCGGGTGCCGCCACGACCTGACCGAGCGGGTCGGAGACGAGTCCGACCACCCCACCCGCGAGCCCCAGCACCGTGGCCGGCCCGACCGCGGGTGCGGCGAGGAGGTTGGCGACGACCGCCACCAGGCTCACCTGGCCGGAGATCGCGGCCACCAGTGGGGTGCAGGCGATCTGGGCTGCCAGTGGCACCGCGACCGCCTCCGCGACCCAGCGCGGCAGCCACCGCATCAACCGGTCCCGCCACCCAGGGGCCAGCCACAGGATCCCGGCCGTGGCGAGGACCGAGAGCGCGAACCCGAGGGAGAGCGCGAGCCAGGGGTCGAACAGCAGCAGGAGCAACACCGCGCCGCCGAGCGCACGCGTGCCTCGCCGCCGTCCGTGGTGGCCCATCCCGATCAGGCCCACGGACCCCATCGCCGCTGCTCGGACGACGCTGGGCTCGGTGCGGGCCAGCAGGACGAAGCCCACGACACCGAGGACCCCGACCACCACCAGCCCGCGGGCGCGAACCCCCGCCCACCGCGCCAGCAGGAGCAGGCACCCGACCACGAGCGTCAGGTTGGTGCCGGAGACCGCCAGCAGGTGGGTGAGCCCGGAGGTTCGGAAGTCGTCGCTCAGCTCGCTCGGCATGCCGCCGTCGTCGCCGTCGACGAGGGCCGGGACGAGCGCTCTCGGCCCCACCGCCTGCCCGTCCACGGAGTCTCGGATGGAGGCCCGCAACTGGTCGGCCCCGCGTCTCCAGGGCCCCGGCCCTGCGAGCACCTCGGGCGGGCCGCGGGTGCTGAGCACGCCTGCGAGGTCACGGGTGCTGGAGCGTTGCAGCTGGCCGGTCGCCCGGAGCCGGGAGCCGAGCGGCAGCCGGTGCCAGCGTTCGTCGGCGATCACCAGCACCGGGGCCCGCACCCGGTGACGCATCCCGCGGCCGGACACGCTCTCGGTGCGGGCGCGGAAGACGACGTAGTCCTCGAAGCGTCCGCTGCGCCGCAAGGGGTCGGAGGTGACCACGAGCAGGACAGTGACTGCTGCGTGCTCTCGGGCGAGGGTGTGCACGGCGCTGTCGTGCACGGCCTCGGCGCGCATCAGGGCCGAGGTCGCCACCCCGCTGGCGGCCACGAGCCAGGCCAACCGGCTCAGCACCTCGAGGCCGCGGCGACGCCGCTGGACGAGGCGGAGCCAGCCGAGGACGAGCCCGAGGGCCAGGACCCACCAGGGCGCGAGCAGTGCCGTGAGTGCTGCGAGCCAGGCGACCACCCCCAGCACGGGCGCGCGCAGGTCGATGCCCGGGTGGAGGCTTGGCGGCGCCGGTATCGGCCGGGCGGTCACAACGTGACGTGCGGCGCCAGGTCGGCCAGGGTCTTCTCCCCGATGCCGTCGACCTCCATCAGCTCGTCCACCGAGGAGAACGCGCCGTTGGCGCTGCGCCAGTCCAGGATCTTCTGTGCGGTGACGGGCCCGACGCCAGGAAGGGTGTCGAGCTGCTCGGCCGTCGCCGTGTTGATGTTCACCAGGGCACCCGTCGCGTCGGGAGCGGCTGTGCTGGCGCCGGCAGCGATCCCTCCCGGCGCCGGGCGACCCACGAGGATCTGTTCGCCGTCCACCAGGATCCGCGCGAGGTTGAGGGCGCTGAGGTCGACCCGGCCGCGAGCGCCACCGGCCCGTTCCAGCGCGTCGACCACCCGCGACCCGGCCGGCAGGGTGGCGACCCCCGGGCGGCGTACCTTCCCTGCGACATCGACCGTGATGCTCCCGGCCGATGTGACGCCGGGGCTGGCGCCCGTGGCCGGGGGCGCCGAGGCCAACGGCACCAGGGGCGCGGCCCCACCCGAGGGTGTGGGCGCACGCTGCTGGACCGCTTGGGCATCACCCCCCATGCGCAGCACGACGAAGGTGGTCGCGGTCACCGCGAGCGCGACCAGCATCACGACGAGCAGCACCGGGCCAGGGTCGAGCCCGACCCGTCCCCGCAGGGTCTCGGGCACCTGGGCGCCGACCCACCCCCGCACGCCACCGCCCGCCCGCTGGAACATCCCGGGGTGCGGTCTCAGGTGCCTCCCGACCGGTGTCACGGTGGAGGCCACCGGCAGCTCCGAGCCGGGTAACGCGTCCTGGGTCCCCTCATCCTCGGTGCCGTCTGCCGCGTGCTCATCGAGCTGCTCGACCCGGCGCAGCCCCGCCTGGTCGAGCTCGCGCCCCAGCAGCTCGAGCCGGCGGCGTGCCGCGGCCGCGACCTCCTCGTGTGACTGCCTGTGCATGCCTCGACGCTAGGAAGTCGTCCCGATCCTCGGAAGGGCGAACCAGCGGCCTGTGGAAAACCCGTCCGACGTGGGGGGTGTGAACGCTCAGCTGCGCCGTGAGACGGCGACGGCCACCATGCCGGGACCGACGTGGGCACCCAGCACCGCTCCGATCTCCCCCAGCGACACCGCCCGTCCGCCGAGTCCCTGGTGCAGGCGCCTCGCCAGTCGGCCGGCGAGGTCGGTGGCGCGCTCGGGACTCGCGAGGTGGGCGACCGCCACGTCGACGTCCGCGTCGCCGGCGGCCACCACCGCGAGCTCCTCGAGCCGGGAGAGCGCCTTCGCCGACGTACGGACCCTCTCGAACGGGCCGATGCGGCCATCGTCCACGCGGAGGATCGGCTTCACCGCCAGGGCCGACCCCAGCAGGGCTGCGGCGGCACCCACCCGACCTCCACGCCGGAGGTGCTCCAGCGTGTCGACGTAGAACAGCGACGTGGTGTGGGCCGCGCGGGTTCGCGCGGCTTCACCGGCGGTGGGCGCATCCGCCCCGGCGGCGATGGCCTCGGCGGCTGCGAGGACGGCGTACCCGGTGCCCATCCCGACCTGGCGCGAGTCCACGACCGTGACCGGGACCGGGGAGCGCCGAGCAGCCAGCTGGGCCGACTCGTAGGTGCCGCTGAGCTCGGCCGAGATGTGCACGGAGACGATCGAGCCGGCCCCGTCGGCCGCGAGCTTCTCATAGCTCTCGAGGATCGCCTCGGGGTTCGGTCGCGAGGTGCTGACCGGGGTCCACTCGTTGAGGGCGTCGGCCAGCATCTGCGGCGTCACGGAGTCGGGCCCGCCGCTCTCGTCGTACGACGTGGCCCCGATGACGACCTGCAGCGGCACCACCACGATGCCGTGCGCGGCCACCTCTGCGGCGGAGAGCGAGGCGGTCGAGTCGGTGACCAGGGCGACGGGCATGACGTGAGGTTATCGCCGCGGCTCGGGAGTGAGCCGCCGCCGTCCGAGGTCGGCCAGTCCGAGCACGAGCGCCACGACGATCAGACCGGTCGTCGTGTGCAGCGCCGTCGAGCACCCCTCGGCCGCGTCCCCGTTGCTCGAGGCGAGCCGGTCGGATAACTGGGCCAGAACCACGGCCACCGCGATGGCGGAGCCCACGCGTTGGAAGGTCTGCAGCAGTCCGATCGGGAGGTTGACGTAGAAAACCAGGCGCCAGCCGAAGTCCTTGCCCCCCAGCTGCACCAGCAGCCCGTCGAGCAGGGGCCCGATCGCGGTGGACACCCCGACCGTTGCGCTGAAGAGGCCGAACGCGCGTCCACGCTCCGGTCCCTCGAAGAGGTTCTGGATGAAGCCGGAGATCTGGGGGTGATCATCCCGCCGCCCGATGCGCCACCTCGGGGCCCGGGGCCGTTCTCGTCTCCTCCACGCGCGCCACGCCGGTGCCCGCTCGTCGGGGGTGGCCGAGGCGGCGTACGCCTCTGGACACGGGGTACTAACGTCGATGGGACCGCGGCACGAGCCGTGGCTCGCCACCTCGAGAAGCAGGAGCACACATGCGCATCGTCATCGCAGGCGGACACGGCCAGATCGCCCGGCAGCTCGGTCGGCTGGTCGCGGCGACGGGCCACCAGCCCGTGGGCATGATCCGCAAGCCCGAGCAGGTCCCCGACCTCCAGGAGGACGGTGTGGAGCCTGCGCTCATCGACCTGGAGCACACCGACGTCGCCGAGATGACCGAGATCGTCAAGGGGGCCGACGCCGTGGTGTTCGCCGCCGGTGGCGGCGGGGACGGCAACGCCGAGCGCAAGGAGACGGTCGACAAGGGGGCCGCGATCATGCTGGCCGATGCGGCGGAGGCCGCCGGCGTGCGCCGCTACGTGATGCTCTCGGCCATGGGCACCGAAGGGGCCGACCCCGACTCCAAGGACGTCATGCAGATCTACCTGCGTGCCAAGCAGGCGGCCGACGACGACATCCGTGGACGCGACCTGGACTGGACCGTCGTGCGGCCCGGGATGCTGACCGACGACGTCCCCACGGGTCGGGTGCAGGTCGGCCAGCTCGAGCGTGGCTCGGTGACCCGCGGCGACGTCGCGCACGTGCTGGCCAGCGTGCTCGAGTCCGAACACGCCATCGGGAAGACCTTCGACGTGCTCGGTGGCGACCTGCCGGTGGAGGAGGCCGTCGCCGGGCTCTGACCCTTCCTCCTGATCTCAGAGGATGTAGAGCATCTCCTGGTAGGTCGGCAGCGGCCACAGGTCGTCGGCCACGAGCGCCTCGAGGGTGTCCGAGGCGGAGCGCACCTGTGCCATGGCGGGCAGCAGGGAGTCCCGGGCGAACTCCGCCTCGGCCAGGGCCGACGACCCGTGCTCGGCCGCCAGGGCCGCGCCGAGGCTCTCGAGCGCGCTCCGCAGCTTGGTCAGCGGGCCCGACACTGCCTCGAGCGGGGTCGTGTCGGGCTCGATGCCGACCGCCTTGAGGGCACCCAGGTTCTGGGCGACCTCGGTCTGGTAGCGCATGGCGGCAGGGAGCACGGCGGTGGTGCCGATCTCGAAGGTGGAGCGCGCCTCGACACCGATGCTCAACGTGTAGTGCTCCAGCCCGATCTCGTAGCGGCTGTGCATCTCACGGTGGTTGAACACCTTGTAGTGCTCGAAGAGCTCCATCGACTCCTCGGTGATCAGCTCCGGCAGCGCGTCGAGCGTCGTCCGCAGGTTCGGGAGACCCCGGGCCGCTGCCTGCTCCTGCCACTCCTCGGAGTAGCCGTCACCGTTGAAGACGACGGCACCGTGGTTGCTGATGATCTCCGCCAGGATGTTCTGCACGGAGGTGTTGAAGTCGACCCCGTCGGCCAAGGCGGTCTCGAGGTCCGTGGCGATGTAGTCGAGTGCCTCGGCCATGATCGCGTTCAGCGTGACCATGGGACCGGCCACCGTCTGCATCGACCCGGGGGCGCGGAACTCGAAGCGGTTGCCGGTGAAGGCGAACGGGCTGGTGCGGTTGCGGTCGCCCGGGTCGGTCGGCAGGACGGGGATCGTGTCGACCCCGACCATCAGCGTTCCGTTGTCCTTCGACGAGGTCGCACCACCCTTGGCGATCTGGTCGAACACGTCGGCGAGCTGGTCGCCGAGGAAGATCGAGATGATCGCCGGCGGCGCCTCGTTGGCACCCAGTCGGTGGTCGTTGGACGCGGAGGCGACCGAGGCGCGCAGCAGTCCGCCGAACTTGTGCACGGCGCGGATCACGGCAGCGCAGAAGACGAGGAACTGCGCGTTGTCGTGGGGATTGTCACCGGGCACAAGTTCGGCGGACTGCTGCGCGCCTCGGTCGCCTCCGCGTCCAACG
>JBKJON010000554.1:0-18780 GCA_046595715.1 Marmoricola sp. | reverse complement strand
CCCTGGCCTGGCCACCGATCACGAGACACGGGTTGCCGGTGCGACCTGCCCATGGAAGGGACTCGCGCCGTACGGCGACCGTGACGGCGACACCTTCTTCGGTCGCGCCGACGACATCGCGGCGTGCCTGGCCCGGCTGGGGAGGTCGCCCCTGCTCGTCGTCACCGGCCCGTCGGGGTCCGGGAAGTCCTCGTTGGTGCAGGCGGGGCTGGTCCCGGCTCTGCGTGAATCTGGCGCGGAGGTGGAGGTGTTCACTCCTGGCGCCGACGGCGCGATGGCGATGGCGGCGGCCCGCAGCCGGCGTCCCGGCGACCCGCTGCTGGTCATCGACCAGTTCGAGGAGAGCTTCACCCTGCGCGGAGCGACCTTTTCCCGACCCTGGCTGGGCGAGCTCGCCCGGTATGCCGAGGAGTCGGCGGCGGTGGTGCTCGTCGTCCCGGGCGACCACGTGGCGGAGCTCGGGGTGAACGCCGAGCTGGCCCGGCTGGCCGAGCGCGGCCTGCACCTCGTCACGCCGTTGTCCGGCGACCGGCTGCGCGAGGCTGTCGAGGGTCCCGCCCGCGTCGCGGGCCTCCGCTTGGAGCCGGGACTGGTCGACCTGATCGTCCGTGACGCCGACGGACGGCCCGGCGCCCTCCCGCTGCTGTCACACGCCCTCGCGGAGACCTGGCAGCGCCGGGAGGCCGGGCTGCTGACCGTCGACGGCTACCGGGCCGCCGGCGGCATCAGTGACGCGGTCGCGGCCTCCGCCGAACGCCTGTACGAGGGGTTGACCCGCGACGAGCGAAGCGAGCTGCGATGGCTGATGCTCCGGCTCGTCTCGCTCTCCGAGGGAGGTGAGGCCTTCCGCACCCCGTTGCCCTCCTCGGTGGTGGCCGCCCTCGCACCGGTGCGGCGCCGGCTGCTCGACCTCCTGGTGCGCGGAAGGCTGGTGACGTCGGCCGACGGCGGCTACGACCTAGCGCACGAGGCCCTCGTACGTGCCTGGCCCCGGCTCCGCGTCTGGCTCGACGAGGACCGGGTCGGCCAGCAGATCCGGCGGCACCTGGCCATGGCCGCGGCCGGATGGGAGGCCCTCGACCGACCCGAGGGCGAGCTCTACCGTGGCGCCCGGCTTGGGGCTGCACTTGAGTGGCTCGAGCGGGGCCAGGAGCCGCTAGACGTCACCCAGCGCGCCTTCATCGAGGCCTCGCGGGCCGTCGCGGACGACGACGTACGACGCCTGGCAGACGAGGCGCGTCGCCAGCGTCGGCAGAACCGCCGACTGCGCGTGCTGGTCGCCGTCTCTGTCGTCCTCCTGGTGGTCGCGGCTGCCGCCGGCGTCGTGGCCCGCGACCAGGGCCTGGCCGCCAGGCGCGGGGAGGAGTCGGCCACCGCGTCGGCGGCGTCCGCACGCCACGAGGCGCTGGTCGCGCGATCCCTGGCCTTGCGATCGACCGACTTGGCTGCTGCCGCGCTGTTGGCTGTCCATGCCTGGCGAGACATGCCCGACGCCTCGGCCGAGTCGGCGCTGATCGGGAGCATCACGTCGGCCTCGGGGTTTCTGGGCCGCGGGGAGTCGCCGGGGGCCTTCGCCGCCGCAGCCGCCTTGCCGGGGGACAACCGTCTCCTCTTGGCATCGGGCACTGCAGTACGGCTCTTGAACCCGGAGACCGGAGAGGTCAGCAACGTCTTCCCACGGTCGCTCAACGAGATCGAAGTCCCCTCGGTCCTGCGAGTGAGCGATGACGGGACTCGCGCTGTGCAGCTCATCAACGCGCGCATCGAAACAAGGTGCCCCCCGAGCTGTCCGGTCATCGTCGTGTACGACCTGCAAGCACGGCAGGTGTTGGGCCAGCCTCTCGAGGTCGGTTTCGCCGCCACCGACATCGCCGTCAGCGCCGACGGTGGCCTCGTCAGCGCCGCCGGAGGGAGCCGGCGCGGGGGCCTGGCCACCTGGGACACCTCGACCGGTGGGCGGCTCTCGAGGGCGAGGTCCCGCGGGACGGCCATCACCTTCGGCGCGGGCGACCAGCTGTTCCTGGCCCATCCTTCCGGGCCAATCCAGGAACTCTCCGCCCGAGACCTGCGTGTGCACGGTCGCCTCGCCGCACCCAGGGGGTCGGCCGACCAGCGGTTGCTGTTCGTACGAGGCCTCCTCGTCGCCGCTGGGGAACGCGGACAGCTGGTCCATGACCTCGAGCGTCAGGGTCGGTCGTGGTTCTCGTCGGCACACGGCTGCGAGACCTTGGCTGTCTCCACGGCGCAGATACGGGTGTACTGCGGGACAGTGACCGGCTCCGTCGAGGAACGTGACCTGCGGACGGGTCAGTCGACCGGACGAGTGCTCGATCCGCAGTTCGGCCCGCTCAGGGACCTCGTGGTGTACGACCAGGGCGGCGGCGCGGAAGGGCTGGTCGAGTTCCAGAAGAAGCCAAACGAGTATGCGCGCAGGGGGGTCGACGGCCCCGGGACAAACGAGTATGCGCGCTGGCGGGTCGACGGCCCCGGGATAGGAGCCCGGCTGCTGGCCCAGGGCGCGGCGGTGACGGCCGGGTACGACCCCTCGAACCGGCTGGTGTTGGCGACTCGCGATGATCGAACCGAGGTGCTCGACGCGACAACGGGATCAGTCGCCCTCACATTGCCGGCGAAGGGTCCCGCGGTGTGGCTCTCACCCACCATCATCGGAGTGGTCGCCCGCCGACCATGGCTCATCCATGTACCGTCCGGCCGTGTGGTTCGACCACCGCTCGACGACGTCGTCGGCCTGTTCCCGGAGCGTGCCGGAACCCATGCCTGGGCCGTCTCACGCGACGGTGATGCCACTCGCGTGCGTCGGTTCTCGCTCGAGGGCCGACTGGCGCAGCCGGAGATCGTGCTCGCGCGCGTCGAGGGCACGCAGGTCACTGCGGACAGCGGCCGTGTGCTGGTGACGTACCGAAAGTCGGGCGTCCAGGGGAATCAGGCCGAGTGGGAGGTCAGCGAGCACGACGGCAGCACCGGCGAGCAGATCACGGTGGGTCTCCAGGGTTCCAGTCACCTCATCATCGGGCCCGACGGCTTGATGGTCGTCGCCAACGAACAAGGCAAGGTCGAGACCTTCGCCGACATGTTCGGCACCGACGCCACTTCCCTCCCCCCAGCCCAGGCAGCGGTCTCGTCCCTCCAGCTGAGCGATGACAAGCGCCGGCTGCTGGTGACCTCGGCCGACCGGGCCGTGCAACTGATCGACTGGGAGACCAGGTCCCGGCTGGGAGATCCCATCGACACGGACACCCCCGTCGGCGTCCCGGGTGGCTGGCTGCGCCACGACGGAGATGCGCTTCTCACCAACAGCAGCCTGGGAATCATCGAGTGGGACCTCCGCCCAGCGGTCTTGGCCGAAGCTGCGTGCCTCCTAGCCGGGCGAAACCTCCAGCGCCATGAGTGGGTCAGCTTCATCGGTGCAGACGTGCCAGAAGCGCCGACCTGCCCGCAATACGAGTGATGAACCTCAGACGTAGGTGGGTGCGCGTGCCGGCCCCCGGTCAGTCGGCACGTAGGTCCAGGAACCCGAGTGTTCGGCCAGAGCGGGCACGACTTCTTGGCGAAAGACCGCGGCAACGACCGCCCGCCCTACGCCCATGGGGCAGGATCACATGAAGCCACGACCCGGCGTCTTGAATCTCACCGTCGCGGATTCGGTTATGTACGGTCTCAGTGACAGTGGTCGCTCCCTGGGGCTGTGATCGCGAGATTCGTCGGAGCTCGCCGATAGCGTTTCCGGGTGATCGTTCAGGAGAAGTCAACCGGCATCGACTTCGGTGTGCTGGTCGGCGGGATCTTCGATGGCGTCAGGCCGTTCTTGCCGATCCTCATCCCGATCCTCCTGCTGCTCCTCATCCTGATCATGCCGCTGCCGGGACGTGGTCCCGGAACGCACAGGCGCGACCCGTGGCGCGGGTTCAAGTACGAGGCACGGCGCGCCGTGCTGTCGATGGCAGGCGACCGATGCGAAGCGCCGATCCTGCTGGCATGGGGCCGTTGCCGCCAGCCCGCCGTGGAGATCGACCACATCCACCCCTGGTCGAAGGGGAGCGCGAACGTTGTCAGCAACGGCCAGGCGCTCTGCAAGGTTCACAATCGATCGAAATCGAGGCTCACACCACCGTGGTGGTACGTCCTGTCGCTCGAACCCCGACGCCGGAGGTAATACCCCGCCGACGCGACCGTCCGAGTCTCTGCGGCGATGACGCCGTCCGACAAGACTGCACGCGCTGGCTGGACGGCTCGCAGAAGGCTCGCTAGCCCCGACGCCCCACACGTTCGGCGAAGGCGTCGAGCGCGTCGATGACGTCCTGGGCGATCCATGCGCGGTTGCGCTGTCCCCCGCCAGCCCGCTTGACGATGCCGGCTTCCTCCAGCTGCTCCACCGCGCGCTGGGCGGCCGAGAGCGCGACGCCTGTGACGGCTTCCGCGTAGGCGACATTGATGGCGGGCTGGTTCAACAGATGAGGCAGCAGCCGTCGAGCCGCTGAGCCTCGCCGTGACGTCAGGCGCTCGCTCCAGCCCTCGTAGACCGTCTCCAGCTCGTCAACGAGCTGACGCCCGTTGCCGATGGCACGGAAGGAGGCGTTGATGAACTGCCGGATGATCGTCTCGGGATATCCCTCCCGATAGTCCGTGAGCGCTCGGAAGTAGGCGGACGTATCGGTGAGCAGACCGGCAGAGACCGGAACCGTCAGAGTACGAGTGACACCAGAGTGGCGCAGCATCGCGTGGACGAGGGTGCGTCCAATGCGGCCATTGCCGTCGTTGAAGGGGTGGATGGTCTCGAATTGCGCGTGCGCGATCGCGACGTGCACCAGCACCGGCAGGTCGACTCGCTGTACGAAGGTGATGAGGTCATCGAGCGCCACAGGCGCCCGGGTGTGGTGAGGAGGGACGAACGAGGCCGTGTGTGGACTCAGAGCGTTACTGCCGATCCACACTTGCTGGTCACGCAGTGTGCCTGGGGCGGCGTACGCATGATGATCTAGCAGTGCTTGGTGAGCCGCGAGGATCGAGGAGACGCTGATCTCGTCGGCCAGATCGACCGCACGTTGCATGGCCGTGACGTTCGCGTTAACCAGCTGGGCGTTGGGGCCGGCCTTGGCCTCAATCGCTGCCATCGCCAGCGCTCGGGCCCCGGCAGTCACGCCCTCGATCTCCGATGACGACGCCGACTCGGTGCGCAACAGCACCGAGGCCAGCGGGGCTAGCTCGGTGGCCGCATCATCGCCTTCACGGGCCACGCGGCGTTCGGAGATCGCGGTGATCTCGGCATCGAAGCGGGCGATCTCGCGGACTGCATCCTCGGCCTCGGCCTGGAGCGCGCCGTTGATCCGTACCTCGGCTTCAGCGATGCTGGCGGGTACAGCCGCCTGGTAGGGCCCTCGGGCCGCGAGTTGTTGGCGGCGTGAGGCAGAGTGATCCGGTTCGCAGTCCCAGGGGTGTGTCTCCCAGCCGACAGCGAACTCGGGATGCAGATCGCCTCGTTCTTGGTTCACACCACTATCTTACACCACTTTATGGGCGCAAAGTGGTGTAACAGGTCGGCGGCGGACCGCGCGCGAGGCCATTGCGTGGGCCTCCTCGACCATCTGCGTGACCGACGGGGTCATCAACCCACCTCGTCCACGACGTCCGGGAGCGTCGATCCTCTCGGCGACGCGTGCCAGATCCATCAGGAGGTCACGGTCAGCAGCCGACAGCCTTTAGTTGCGTGGGGAGCAGACGCAACAGAGCGGCCTCCCGTGCAGTCAGCTCCCCACCGCCGGCGGTCCTCAAGCGCGGTGCCGATGGCTCGTTCGCGACCAGGGCCGCAGCCCTTCCCGGGTCCGGCGCAAGGCGCAGCAGGGATGCTGACTCGGTCAGCAAGCGGGCGGCCGCTCCCGATCGCCCTGGCGGTGGGACATGCGGCACGAAGTGGGCAGCTAATCAGCGGAGGGGTCGAGGTACAACAGCGACCGGATCCGCTCGGAGGCGGCGTTCGCGAAGATGTGCGGTGCGTGTCCGATCCCGGCCGGGTCGGGCAAGGCCAACCGACGCCACCGCCTCAACCGCGGTGGCAACCGCCAAGCCAACGCCGCCCTCTACGGCGCCATCATCGTTCGCACGCGCTGGCACCAGCCGACCATCGATTACGTCACCCGCCGCACCGCCGAATGGCTGTCCAAACGAGAGATCATCCGCGGCCTGGAGCGCTACCTCGCCCGCAAGATCTACACCTACTCCCGACGACGGACGCCGTGGTCGCGCCAAGCATCAGAGCACGAGATTCGGTCGACTGATCGGCTCGCGCAATATAGGTGCATCAACGCGACGGCCGAGACGTTCAGCTGGTTGTTCAAGGCAGAGTGCATCCGCAATCCGGTCTTGCGACCCAAGGGCGGCTGGAATTGCGTAGGCGACGTCGAGATCGCTGTCGGCGAGTACATCGACAGGTTCAACCACCGGCGGCTCCACGGCGAGATCGGGCTAGTCCCACCCGCCGAGTTCGAGACCAACCACTGGGCAAGCACCGAGGTCCAGAACTACCCTGAGATCCCCGTCCTCACCGAGGCCGTATCCGGGTAATCGAGCCCCCACGAAACCCGGGCGATTCAATGTGCCCCGGGCACCCGTCCGGCGACACGGTTGTCGATTCTCCCCACGAAGGTGCCCCGCCATGAACATGACCGGAACGAACACGAATCAGCAGGATTCGAATGGTGAGACCCGTCTCGCCTACATCCTCGGCGTCCCGCTGGCTGAGCACGTGGTGCGCCAGTGGCCGCAGATGGGGGAGATCGTGCGGACCAGCAAGCTCATCGGCAGCGTCGAAGGCAACTTCCCCGAGCTCACGCTGGAGGTCGGCAGGCGGCTGCTCCTGACGGATGTCGTGGTGGTCGAGTGGACCTGCAACTACGGGGACGGCCGCTTGTACCGGAACGTCACCATCGGCGAGCTCGAGGACGGCAAGGCCGTGCGGGTCACCGACTACTGGGGCGAACCCACCGAGACGCCCGAGTGGCGCCGGCCGATAACCGACCGGCTCGAGATGCCCGGTGACGGGATCTGGAAGGATCACGACCGGCTGAGCCATCACTAGGGCGCTCGACCCCCGGCCGACGGGTGCTCATTTGGAGAAGTGCGTCACCGGCCGATCCAGGAGCTCCCCGGCGAGGAACAGGTCGACCTTCTCGTTGTAGAACGCGATCAACCCGGCAATCGGTACCAGTGGGCCGGTCGGGAAGTCGTAGGTCCAGGCCAGATCAGAATTGGTGTGGCCGCCGACGCGGACCGACCAGTAGCGGCTCGTCGTGCCCTTGTAGGGACACGAGGTGACCGTGTCGGTGCGGAGCAGGTGCTCGAAGTCCACCTCGGTTGGATTGAGGTAATAACGGGTCGGAAGACCGGTTTCGAACACCATCACGGGCGAGGAGGACTCCGCCAGCACGGCCCCCTCGAGCTCAATCCGCACCCTCCTCGTGGAACGAATCGCATCGACGCGGGTGTACGGGTTTCGGGGGTGGACGAAGACCTCCTCGTCCTCCTCGAACCAGGAGTCGAGGGCGTCCCAGTCGAAGCGAACCATGTTGGCGAGGCCCGCCAGCGCCTGGTCGGTGTACACGCGTGCGGAGCCGGGCCGGGCCTGGTCACCGGCCCGGAGACCGTGGAGCCGCGCCGGTCCGCGACTCAGCTTCTGGACGCGGTCTTCGTCGATGAGAACCTCGACAGCCACATCGGCCAATGGGATGTAGTACTGCGGGTAGTTGGGCCGCTCCCACACGTACACGGCTCGTTGGGTGTCCAGCACCACGTGGCCGCCAAGGGTGGCGCGGACCCGACGCGGCACCGGCTCGACGTGGTTGGTGGGTGCGATCATCTGCGGGTAGTCGGACATTGCGGTCTCCTCTTGTCTTGCCAGTTGATGTGCCTTTTCGCGCGGCATCCTCATTCGCTCGCGTGGAGGTACGGCGCTCCCACGATCCACCCACCAAGACGGGCGGGCGGCTCGGGAGCCGGCACGAAGGAGGCCCGGTCGCCGACATTGACGACGCCCGAGCGCAGAACCCAGCAGTTCAGGGCGAGCTCCCCCCCGAACTCGTCGCGGATCCGACGGAAGACGTCGAGGTCCTGGCTGCCGGTGTCGGGGTCGATCGTCGTGACGACACACCGCTGACGGACGGAGTGCACGCCAATCAGGGTGTCGCCGATGGCGAGGGCCTGGCCCGGCAGACCCGGCTCGAGATCGGCCGCCACCCCCGAGAGCACGATGTTGGGCCGGAGCCTTCGAACGTCGTACCCGAAGCGTTCCACGGCACCGTCGGTGGCCACGAGCAGACTCAGAATGTCGAAGCGCTCGGGACTGCTGTCCGCCACCAGCCGCGCCTCCGGTCCGCCCATGGTGCGGACGACATCAGCCGCCTGCTCGGAGTCCCACCGGTGCCCGTCGACGAGGGGGGATCCGTCAAGGCCTGTGCGGGCGGGCACCGTGAGCAGACCGCCCCTGGTGCGCCCGGTCAGCGGGCCACGCCGGCCCGCGACATGCACGACCCGGTCGCCCTCGATGCCCTCCGGGGTGAGCCGCACGCTCTCCAGCGGCTCACCCCGGAGGGACTTGACCGGGTATCGCCACAGCTGCGAGACCCGCACGCTGTCCATGTTCGCCTCCCCTCCTGGCGCTCTCTAGCCGGCAATCGACGCCGGGCGGCGTACCCGAGCGTCGTAGAAGCGCACCATGGCGTCGGCGATCAGGCTCAGGTTGTCCTCAACCGCGAAGTGACCCGAATCCAACGGGACGAGCTCGGCATCGGGTAGGTCGCGCAGGTAGGCCTCACCGCCGGCCGGCGTGAAGAAGATGTCGCCTTGTCCCCAGAAGATGATGGTGTGCGGCTGGCGCTCACGCAGCGACGCCTGCCACGTGTCGTACAGCGCGGCGTTGGTTCGGTAGTCGTAGAACAGATCCAGCTGCACGCGGTGAGCATGGGGCCGAGCCAGGAAGAACAGGTCGGTGTTCCAGTTGTCCGGGCTGATCTTGGTCGGATCCGGGTGACCGGTGGTGTAGATGGCTTGCACCGTCTCGGGGGTCAAGAAGGCCTCCAGGCTCGCCTCGTTCTCTGCACTCCGGTCGACCCACAGTGCGTGACGGATCCCGTCCCATGTCTCGGTGAAGCCCTCCTCGTAGGTGTTGGCGTTCTGGATGACCTGCCAGTCCAGCCAGTCGGGGTGGCGGGAGATGAGCCGGTTGCCGATCGGTCCGCCGTAGTCCTGCATGAAGATCCCCATCGGCCCGGTGAAACCGACCTCGTGCAGGAGACCGTCGACGATTTCGGCGAGATGGTCGAAGGTGTAGTCCCACGTGGACGGGTCAGGCATGTCCGTGTTGCCGAAGCCTGGGTAGTCCGGGGACAACACATGGAAGCGTTCGGCCAGTGCCGGGATGAGGTTGCGGAACTGGTGCGAGGAGGCAGGGAAGCCGCCGAGCAGCAGGAGCTTGGGGTTCGCAGGGTCTCCGGCCTCGCGGTAGAAGACGTCGAGACTCTGGACGTTGGCGGAGTGGAAGGTGGTCATGGGGGCCTCCGGTTGAGGGGCGATCGGCTCGGGTGGATGTCGAGTGGTCGCGGTGGTTGTGTCGGAGGTTTGGCGTCGCCCGGGCGTCGGGTCTTACCTCGATCCGAGAGCGGATGTGGCACCGCGTGACCTGCCCATGCCGCCCGGCTGCCCCGGAACCCGCCTCAGACGGCGTCGATGGACAGCTCGTAGACGTTCGACCTCACCATGGTCGTGGCAGCCGCGCCCGGCGGATCGGTGGCGGGATCTGCTTGCCCTCCGCGGGCCCCTTCCCGGCTGTCCCAGTAGGAGACGTCGAGGGCGTGACCGCCGGCCCGATCGACGAGCAGCCGGAACCCGCGGAAACCCGGTCCGCCGTGTCTTGTGATCGCGGTGTTGCGGACGTGGTCGATCACCTGGTCCGCACTGTCAGCGGCATAGGTGATCTCGTCGATGCGGACCCACATCGCGTCCTCCGGTTGTGAGGTGGCCGGCTAGGGGACAAGCGGTTGTGCGTCGCCGAACTGCTCCGCCGCCTCGAGCAGGCCGCGGTAGTCCTCACGGCAGGCAGGGCAACTTCGCAGGTGGGCCGCCAGCCCAGGCTGGGTACGGACAGGGTCCCGGCCCTCGAGCTCCTCCTCGACGTACTGGTGCAGCACCTCGAAACCCGCCGCACAGCCCGCGTCGACGGGGTCAGCCGCCAGCAGCTCGTCCAGCTCACGGTCCTCTTTCATTGGGATCCAGACAGGGAGTAGGGACGTTCGTAGCCGGCAGCACGAAGACTGGCTCGCAGCTTGCGGCGAGCATCGAAGAGGGACTTGTAGACCGTGTTGCGGCTCGCGCCCACCTCGCGGGCGAACGCGTCCATCGGCACCTCGTTCAGGGCAATCGCCACGAAGACCCTGCGCTGGAGGGCGGTCAGGTCCTCGTCGATCGCGCGACGCAGCGCGGCGAAGAGCTCGCGTTGCTCGCTGTTGCGCTGGGGCGAGTCGCCGAGGGTGTCTGGCAGCCGCTCCCATGCCTCGTCGTCCATGGATGCACGACGCTCCCGCCAGAAGTGACGGGCCATCTTTGTCGAGACCTCGAACATCACGAACCGATAGGCCCAGGTCGTGAATCGGCTCTCGCCACGGAACCCGGAGACCTTGGTCCTGATTGCCATCAGGGCGTCGTCGGTGGCCTGCTGGGCGATGTCCTCGAGCTCGGGACCGCGAAGGCGCAAGGACGCGGCGCGACGTGCCACCTCATGTCGCGCGACTCGCAGCAGGACGGCGTGCAGGGCTGTCACACACTCCTCGTGGGCGCGACCCGTGGCCTGTAGACCCTCGGCCCAGGACCGGGAGACCTCGTCCAGGCGCGGTAGCCCGGGTGGTTTGCTGAGGACTTCTTCGCTCACGATGGACCAACCTTGGTGAAAGCGGAGGTGCTGGTCTGAGAACTGCTGACGAAGCCGACCGGAACCGAGAAGATGCAAGGAGCGACGCCTGTCAACGACCGACGACATAGGCGCCAACCTACTCTTAGTCCTGGCCAGAGGCCGGTCGACATGGGTCGTGCCAAGGTTGCCCAAGATGCGCAACTCCATCACCTCCGCCACGAAGCGGTGTCTTTCTGCGGAACGAGCCTACCGCGGCGCAACCGGGCACAGCGCGCCCGTTTCCTGAGACCCAGCCCACGCGCCTTGCGGCCGTTCAAGCTGTTCAGGCCGGCACCCGTGGACTCCGGTGTCGCAGGGGTCTGGCTGGTGCCGAGGCGCAGACAGCTGCACCGCTCCTTGTTAGTCCGCCGTGGAGCTGATAACACCAGCCGCGCCGACGGGGATGGCGCATCCGACTCCTGGGGCGAGTCCACAGGCATGCTCAACTAATAGAGCGCCGTCAACGATTGACTCACGTCCGGATGCCTCTGGACGACTTGCTGCGGCAACCGCGCCCGCGTCGCGCGCCGCTGCCGGCGACACCGCGGCACACGAGCACTCCCCCAGTCGTTCTCGAAGGCGCGACCGTATTCGGGATAGCGCTGACCGCGCGTTGGTCTTGAACGACTTCAGCTCGACCCTTGCGGTCTTGGCGTCGGGGGCCCGGTAGATCGGCTTGAGCGCGGCAGCAACGGCCTTGCGGTGCTGGTAGCCCACGATCCGGGTCCCGGCGCGGATCACGAGCTGCGCCGGGTCATCTACGTAAACAACGACATCAAGTCGCTGAACTTCCACTGCGAATCGCAGCCTACCTGTGAACACCGATCGACCCTGACAAGAAGTCGTCACCAGCTCGCCCGTGGTGATGCCGAGAGTGGACGAGCCAACTGGGAGTCACACCGCCTTCAGATTGGCAAGAACATCCATGCGGCCGTCGCCGTTGAAGTCACCGAAACCCATCTCATCGACCGTCGTGGCCGAGGTGTTGATCCTGTCCCACTTGCTCATCGAAAAATTGGCGTCCATCAATGCGGAACCGATCTCCCGCGTTATCCAGACCTGAGCATGCTTCCGTGCATGTGAGATATGTGGCCCCGCTGAGGTTCACCACTACTCGGTCGGCAGAATGTTCTGGTTGATCCGGAAGAGGTTGCCCGGGTCGTAGGCCTTCTTGATCGAGGCCAGGCGGTCATAGTTGGCCCCGTAGTTGGCGCGGATGCGGCCCTGGTCGTCCTCGGCCATGAAGTTGATGTAGCCACCTTCACTGGTGTGCGGCTCGAGCGCACGGTGGTAGTCGCGTACCCACCTGATGTTGGCTTCGTTGTCAGCCGCGTCGGGCCACATGCCGGCGATCACCGGGGCGAACTTCGCGTCACGGTAGGCGAACGCGGTGGCGTCCGCGGCGACGTCGTGGACGGCGCCGTCGATCGGGTAGAGGTGCATGGTGGACTCCATCGCCGGCACCTTGGGTCCGTGCTCGAGGTGCGCGGCGATGGCGCCGGCGGTCAGCTCGGGCAGGAAAGCGGCCTTCCAGTAGTGCTGCAGACCTTTGGGAAGCAGACCATCGAAGGCGCTGTTGAGTGCGGGGTAGGGCATCCGCCCCACGTGCTCGGCCACAGGAGTCGCGACGCTGCGTAGCTCTTTCAGCAACATCTCCGCGTCCTCGTCGCTGCCGTTGAAGCACGACACCAGCAGCACCAAGGGATCGCCGACGCGGTCCTCAGGGATGAACGGCAACGGCGGGGCAGTCTGGAATGCCGGGAAGGCGCCCATCGCGCGTGGTGCCGCGGCGATCCACTCGCCATAGGTCCTGAACAGCTCTTCGGCGACATCGAGCTCGAAGAACATCGGCCCGCCGTAGATCGTGTCGACCGGGTGCAGGTCGAACTCGAGCTCGGTGACCACGCCGAAGTTGCCGCCACCGCCACGCAGCGCCCAGAACAGGTCGGGGTGCTCGGTCGCGCTGGTCGTCACGAAGCTGCCGTCGGCCAGCACGACGTCGGCCGACCGTAGGTTGTCGATGGAGAGTCCGTGCGCTCGAGCCAGGTAGCCGATGCCACCGCCGAGGGTGAGCCCGGCAACCCCTGTGGTCGAGATGATCCCACCCGTGGTGGCCAGTCCGAAGCTGTGCGCGGCATGGTCGAAGTCGCCCCAGTCGCAGCCGCCCTGCACCCGGGCGATCCGCTTCACCGGGTCGATGCGGATCCCCTTCATCGCGCGGAGATCCAGCACGATGCCGTCGTCGACCGTACCGAACCCGGGGACACTGTGCGCACCGTCCCGGATGGCGAGTGGGAGCCCGCTTTCCCGGGCAGCGTTGACGGCGGTGCGCACGTCGGTGACATCTGCCGCGCGCACGATCGCGAGAGGCCGTCGATCGATCATGGCGTTGTAGACCGAACGCGCCTCGTCGTACTCGGGCGACTGCGAGGTGATCACGTCGCCGCGTGCGGCATCGAGGATGGTCAGTGCTGGAGTGCCGCTCATGATTGCTCCTGGTCTTCTCGGTGGAACTGCTGGGTCGGGGTGGGCATTCGCAGTGGCTCGACGGATCAGGCGAACACCAGCTGCGCGTGATCGTGGAACTGACGCATGGGGGCAACAGGTCCGATCTCGATGAAGACGGCGCCGTCGGCCGACGTGGCGGTGTGTCCGGGAGGCCAGAAGTAGACCTCACCCGCATTCGCAGTCTCGATGGTCCCGTCAGCGTGCTCGAGGCGGACCGAGCCCTCCAGCACGATCCCCCAGTGAGGGCTGGGGCAACGGTCGTTCGGAAGACCCTTCAGCACCGGTCCGAAGTCGGTCCCGGCGGGCACGCGGATGTGCCGGATGGCCATGTCGCCCAGCTCGGTATACCTGGTCTCCAGGTCACCCTGGGCGACCTCGAGGGGCAGGTCCTTGATGGATGTGGCCATGGTGATGCTCCTTCGCGATGGGGTATGTCAGCACCAACGACGCTACGGAGGGCGGCGGCGGAGCGCCTGACCTGATCTGACCTCATCGGTCGGGGCGGGTGGGGGTCAGAACTGACTATCTCGGCCGGCGTGGGATCGGGCTACAGTCGACAGACGATGGAACCTGCTCCGATGAGCCCGACAAGTGGACCTGCGAGGACGCGGACCACCTTCGTCGGGCGCCGAGCGGAGATGGAGGGCCTCGAGACGGTCTGGGCGGCCGTCGAGGCCGACCGTCGGCAGGTCGTCTTCGTGGGCGGCGAGCCCGGCGTCGGCAAGACCCGGCTGGTGGCCGAGGTAGCCGCGGCACTTCGCGAGCACGGTGCCACTGTGCTGTGGGGTGCCTGCCACGAAGAGTTCAACACCCCCTACCGGCCCTTCGTCGCCATCCTCGAGCAGGCTCTGGAGCAGACCCCGCCGGACACTCTGCGCGGCATCACTCCTCGGGCTGCGGCACCGCTTCTCCGCCTGACCACAGCTGTCCTGCAGCCTTGGCCGGCGGCCGCAGGGCTCGCGCCAGACGAGAGCGATTCCCGGCCGGTCCTCTTCGACGCCGTCCTGCGCGTCCTGCTGGCAGTGGCTGAGCACAAGCCGACGGTCCTGGTCCTAGAAGACCTGCACTGGGCACCGGAACCAACACTGGCGATGCTCTCGCATCTGGTGGAGTCCACCGCCGGAGAGCAACTACTTGTCCTGGCCACCCGCCGCACCACCGCCCCGCACCGCACAGACGCGGTCAGCTTCGCCCTTGCCGACCTGCACCGTCTAGACGGCGTCGCCCGGATCGATCTCGTCGGGCTGTCCACCGAGGACGTGGTCGAGTACCTCGTCCGAGGGGCCGGGGTCTCGCTGAGTGCGGCCCGGGCGGCCGCGCCGGTACTGCGAGACCACACCGGCGGGAACCCCTTCTTCCTCCAGGAGTACTGGCACGACCTCGCCTCCCGGGGTGGGCTGGCCGCCGTCCGCTCCGGGAACGCCCAGGCGCCGGGGTCAGTCCAGGACGCGCTGGCCCGTCGTCTGGCCTCCTTCGACCTCGCTCACACGCGTGTTCTCGAACTGGCCGCGATCGTTGGTGACATCGTCGATCCCACCCTCCTGGTCGAGACCTGCGATCTCGGCCCCGACGCGGTGCTCGAGGGGGTCGACCTCGCAGTCCGCGCCGGACTGCTGGTCGCCGACGCCGACGGTTACCGGTTCGTCCACGCCCTGGCCCGCCAAGCGGTGCTCGACCAGATGACCGCCACCGATCTTGCAACCACGCACGCACGGGTCGCGGGCGTTCTCGAGACTCGCTTGGGTGGGGACGACCCGGGGCTCGTAGCCCAGCTGGCGCACCACTACGTCCAGGCTCGGACTCTCGGACACGGGGCCAAGGCCGTCCACTACCTGGTGCTGGCAGCCCAGCAGGCGGTCCGCGGCATCGCGCACGGCGAGGCGGCCGCGCTCTACGATCGGGCTGCGAAGCTCCACGTCGCCGAAGGTCCCCCGCGAGTGGAGCTGCTCTCCGCGGCGGCCCGCTGCCACACGCATGCCGGTCACTTCCCGGCCGCCCGGCAGATCTACGAGGACCTGGGCACCGACGAGGACCCCCGCGTCCGGTTGCTGGCCGCCATCGGTCATGAGGACGCGTCGTGGCGACCCTCCGAGAACGGTCAGCGATCGCTGGCGATGCTCAGCGAGGCCCTGCACGCCGCCGCACTGGAGCCCGACGATCCCCTGAACATCCGGGCACTCGCCAGCATGGGACGGGCAGCCTCGTTCACCGGGGACAGCAGACAGGCTCGAGAGCTCGGGGAGGCGGCGCTCGAGCACGCCCGCGCCAACGGTGACGACAGACTCACTGCACATGCCCTCGGCGCGACCCTGTGGCAGGGCCTGACGCCCGAGCTGGCCTCTCCGCTGTTGGCCCGCGCACTCGAGCTGCACGAGATCGGCGCGCGCCTCGGCGACGACGACCACCTCGGGCCGGCCGCATTTCACCGGGGTGCCTTCGCCTACATCGTGGGCGACGAGCTCGCGTGGAGCAGCGCTCAACGTGATCTGACCGAGATCGCACTGTCGCGCGGGCAACCATTCTTCCGATACGTCTCCGGATGCTCGCGATACACCCACCGGTACGCAGTGGGCGACTTCGCCGGCGCCGAGCACATCGTCGCGTGGCTCGACGATCAGTTCAGCCAGGAGTTCGATGGGGCCACCGAGGGATCGTGGGGGGTTCAGCAGTTCATGCTGCACCGGGTCACCGGCGGCCTCGACCAGATCAGACCACTCATCACTGGTGACGAGAGCTTCGAGGATCACTGGTTGCCCGGTCTTCTGGCCCTCTACACAGAGCTCGAGATGGTGGAGCCGGCCGCCCGCCTCCTGACGCACCTGCTCGCCCGGCTGGACGACTATCGCGCCGGCGCCCAGTGGGCCGGAGTGCTGGCCCTCACGACCGAAGCGGCTGCGAAGCTGGACGACCGCGTTTCGGCGGAAGTGCTGCGGCCGTTCCTGACCGAGTACGGAGGCACCAACCTGATGGCCGGGGCCAACGCTGCCGTCTTCGGGTCCGCCGATCGCTACCTGGCGCAGCTCGACTCCGTGCTCGGCGCTCCCAGTGCCGACCAGCACTTCGAGCGTGCTCTCGAGATGGACCGACGGATGGGCGCGGTCACACACCAGGTGGAGACGCTGGCCGCATGGAGCTGGCACTGCACCCGCCGCGGCGGTCCGACGAATGGGCAGAGGTCCCCGTCAGCTACCGGCCTCGCCGAGGAGGCGCGCGCACTGGCCCGACGCATCGGTCACCGCCGTGTGCTCCGGGACCTCGACGCCGAACCGGCTCCGAGCGCCGAGCGTGCGCTCCTGCCGAACGGCCTGACAGAGCGAGAGGTCGACGTGCTCCGCCTGGTCGCGGAGGGGTTGTCCAACCGAGAGATCGGCGAGCGGCTGTTCATCAGCGCCAACACCTCGGCCAACCACGTGCGCAGCATTCTCCTGAAGACCGCAGCCCCCAACCGGACCAAGGCGGCGGTCTTCGCCACTGAACACGGCCTGCTCTAGCTGACCGAGCGGCGTCTACATCGGTGCGAAGGAGCCGTCTGGAGACAGGGTCCCGGACAGTTCCATGATCGCATCGGCCGGGATGCCGGCGCGGATGGCGGCCGTGCGGATCGAGTCGACGTCGACGGCCTCGTAGAGGCAGAACGTCTTGCGCTTGTCCGAGGAAAGGAAGGACTTGAGCCAGCGCACACCGCCCTCGTCATTGATCCGATTGATCGACGCAGCCGTCTCCGGGTCGACCTCCAACTCCTCTGCGAACCGTCGCTCCACCATGAAAACAGGCATGCGCATCCTCTCGATGATTGCCGACGGCCTCCTCCGGGAGGCCCCGACAGGAACCGTCAACTCCCCCAACATAGACGGCCGGAACGGCTCGATGCACCGGCTTGGACGTGGGACTGCCGGTCTCGCGAGAACTGCACCGGCTGCCCGATCCATAGAGCACCCCGGCCGGGCATTCGAGCGGCCCCCTGTCTCGATCATGAAGCGTGCATCAACGTCTCACCCCCCGGATTTCTCGTGCCCCTCCAGAGGCTCTATCTTGCTGATCAGCGGGCAATCGACCTTGCCGGGGTCGCAGAAGGCGTCTTCGAGCTGGTTGACCTGACCAAGGCCGACTATGCACGCATGGCCGAGCCGGTGGCGCAGTACGACGACATGCGGCTCGAGACCACGGATGCCTCAGCCATCGCCATCGCGGAGCGGTTGGGCATCGCCGAGATGGCCACGCTCGTCAGGCGTCACTTCACTGCGGTACGGCCGCGTCACGTCGAGGCGTTCTCACTCTTGCCCGAGCGGCTCTGCGCGCGCTCGACCATGACCGCTCAACGGCGACGCGGGTCGACTCGTCGGAGTCCGGGCCACATGGGCGTACGCGTCCAGCGTGGTCTTCGCCGAAGCGTGTCGCAGGCGCGCCTGGACGACCCCCCGCGTCGGGTCGGAGGCGGCATCGACCACCGATGAACCACAGCCGCCAGCCCGGATCTCACCCTGCGAAGCGCGGATCTTGGCGAGCAGCCCGACCGGTGATCCAAAGGCAATTGTCTGAATGATCCATGCTCAAGGGATTCGTGGACCACACTACCGACATGCCGAGGTGGTGCCGAACCGCGTACTTGGTGGTGAGGGTTGCCGTCGCCGCTCTGTACTTCGTGTCGCCCGATCCGCCCCGCTTCCCAGGGACGCTGATCGGCGGCTCGGGGGTGCGGCCCGCGTGGCCGGGGCGCCCGGTGAATCGCCCGAGGACGTGCGCCCGGTGGCATCGCGGTCCTGTCCCTGACCGACGTTGACCTAGCTCGCCCAGCTCTCATCTCGTAGCGACACAAGGAGAACCGATCACGTGACCACCCAACCGCTCATGCCGCCCCGCCTGGCTCGGTCCTCGAACACGCACTTTGACGACCTGGATCGGTTGCGACGCACCAACCCGATGTACGACGCGGTCATCGAGGAGATCGACGGCCGCCGGATCCGCATCGGAGACCAGTGGCTCGTTGACTTCGCGTCGTGCAACTACCTCGGTTTCGACCTCGACCCGGAGATCATGGAGTCGGTCGGACCGATGATCACGAAGTGGGGCACGCACCCGAGCTGGTCACGGCTTCTGGGCAACCCGCGGCCCTACCTCGACATCGAGGACCGCCTGACCGATCTGCTGGGTGCGCAGGACACTCTGGTGCTCCCGACGATCTCCCAGATCCATTCGACGGTGATCCCGGTGCTCGCCGGGCAGGGCACCGTGTTCATGGATGCGCAGGCGCACAAGACCATCTACGACGGCTGCTCGATAGCCCGCGGCCGGGGCGCCACGCTCGCCCGGTTCGCGGC
>JBKJON010000519.1:0-12782 GCA_046595715.1 Marmoricola sp. | reverse complement strand
ATGGTGAAGTAGCTGAAGAAGTTCGCTGGCACGAAGATCCCGCGCTCGACCAGGGTGGCGATCTCGGTGATGACCGCACTGAACCCGAGCAGGGCCAGGAGCACGCGGTAGAGCGAGGTCATGCAACCTCGAAGTCGTGCAGGTCGACCTCTGCACAGCGGCGTTGGTACTCCGCGACCAGGCCTGGCCAGTTGGTGCTGATCCGGCCGCCGTCCTGGTGGTACCAGTTGTGGCAGCTGGCCCAGACGCTGTTGCGCAGGCGTCCCTGGATCTCCTGGTCGTAGCGTCGCTCCACCTCCGGAAGCACCGCCACCGAGCTGGCACCCTGGCTCTCGGTGTGGCGCAGGAGCGTGACGATCGCCCGCGACGCAGCCTCGAGCATGTTGATGATCGAGCTGCCACCGAGGTTGGTGTTGGGTCCGTAGACCAGGAACAGGTTCGGGAAGCGCGGCACACACAGGCCGAGATAGGCGTGCGCACCGTCCTCCCACTGGGTGTGCAGGTCCGTACCGCCGGCTCCTGTGACCTGGATGGGTGCGAGGAAGTCAGTTGCCGCGAAGCCGGTGCCGTAGATGATCACGTCCACCTCGTGCACCTGGCCGTCTCCGCTGCGGACGCCTTCGGGGAGGACCTCGATCACCGGCTCGGTGACGACGTCGACGTGGGGCTGGGTGAGGGCGGGATACCAGTCGTTGGAGAACAGCACCCGTTTGCAGCCGAACTCGTAGTCGGGCACGAGCTTGGCACGCAGCTCGGGATCGCGGACCTGCTGGTGCAGCTGGGCGCGCCAACCGAGCTCGACGGCCTTCTTCAACGGGGTCCTCCCGATCAGCGACTTGTTGAACTGCTCGGTGACCAGCCACGTCAGCTGCCGGCCGAGCGCCTGGGTCCTCGGGAAGCGTCGGAACACCTTGCCGTGGACCCTGGTGTACTCCCGGTCGGGCTTCGGAGCGACGTACGGCGCGGACCGCTGGAACACCGTGACGTGTCCGGCCTGGTGCACGATGCCGGGCACGAACTGGATGGCACTGGCGCCGGTGCCGAGGACGGCGACCCGCTGGCCCACGAGGTCGACCTCGTGATCCCACTCGGCCGAGTGGAAGGCGGGGCCGACGAAGGTGTCGAGCCCGGGCAGCTGCGGGACCGAAGGTCGGGAGAGCTGGCCGACAGCGCTGACGAGCACGTCCGTGTCGATCTTCTCACCGGTGGTGGTGGTCAGGTGCCAGGAGCCGTAGCCCTCGTCGTAGGCCGCCGAGGCGACCTCGACGCCGGTGCGCAGCTGGCCGAGCACGCCCTGCTCGCCGGCCGTCCGCTCGATGTAGGCGAGGATCTCATCCTGGCGGGAGTAGCGGTGCGGCCAGTCGGGGTTGGGCGCGAACGACCACGAGTACAGCGACGAGGGCACGTCGCAGGCGGCGTTGGGGTAGGTGTTCTCGCGCCACACACCACCGACCCCGGCTGCCTTCTCGAGGACCGTGACGTCGGTGTAGCCAGCGCGCTTGAGCTCGATGGCAGTGCCGAGTCCGCCGAGACCGGCGCCGATGATCGTGATCGATGGCTGGGGCATGTCCTGACCCTAGGGCTTCTGACAGGGAGCCCTGTCAACTGTCTCAGACGGGTGCGTCGGTCATCGTCGCGAGCAGCTGACGGCCCTGCTCGGCGAACTTGTGCTCGACCAGCACCTCGTAGCGCGTTGCCACGACCTGGGTCACCGAGGTGAAGTCGCGCTTCCCGCGGGTGGCGAGGTAGCCCGCCATCGCGAACACCAGGCCGAAGACCGCGCCGAAGAGCATGGTAGAGGCGATGATCGCGAAGGTGCCACCGGTGCCGAAAAGGGAAAGCACCAGGCCGACGAAGAGGCCCATCCACAGGCCGGAGACCAGGCCGCCGGCGGCGACCTTGCCGTTGGTCAGCCGTCCCGTCACGCGCTCGACCTGCTTGAGGTCGGTGCCGACGATGACGCAGTTCTGGACCGGGAACTCGTTGTCGGAGAGGAAGTCGACGGCCTTCTGGGCCTCTTCGTAGCGCCCGTAGACCGAGAGCGACATGGGGTAGTCGAGGGTCAGGGAGGAGGTGGGGATGCGGAAGCTCTGTTGCTGGCTCATGCCTCCAGTGTCGCAAAGTTCTGGGCACCAGCCCGCCGAGCACGAGACCACGCCACCCGGTGGGCTCAGGTGATCGTCATCCCGCCGTCGACCGGGAGGGTCTGGCCGGTGATGTAGCCGGCCGCGTCGGAGGCCAGGAAGATCGCCGTGGCCGCGAGCTCGCGGGGGTCACCCTTGCGACCGACGGGGATCCGGGACTGCTGGCTCTCGAGGTAGCCCTCCGGGTAGGAGTCGGTCATCTCGGAGGCGAAGAAGCCCGGGGCGATGGCGTTGACCCGGATGCCCTTGCGTCCGGTCCACTGCTGGGCGAGGTCGCGGGTGAGGCCGATCAGTCCGGCTTTCGAGGAGGCGTAGGCAGCCTGGGGGAGCCCAGCAGTGGTGATGCCGAGGACCGAGGAGATGTTGATGATCGAGGAGCCGGGCTTCATCACCCGCCCGCACGCCTGCGCCATCCAGAAGCAGCCGTTGAGGTTCACGTCGATGACCTGGCGGAACTGCTCGGGGGTCTCGCGCGTGGCGGGCACAGCCGTGCCGATGCCGGCGTTGTTGATGAGCACGTCGACCCGGCCGAACTCGGCCATCGCGGCCTCGACGAGGTCGGTGCACGCCTGGGGCGAGGCAACGTCGGTCGCGACGCTGATGGCGCTGCGCCCGGCTGCTGCGACGAGGTCGGCCGTCTCACCCAGCTTGTCGACGCGCCGGGCGCCAAGGGCGACGTTGGCACCTGCTTCGGCGAAGGCCTGGGCGAACGCGACGCCCAGTCCCGAGGATGCGCCGGTGATGACGACGACCTTGCCGTCGAGGGAGAAGAGGTCGGTGATGCTGCCGGTAGTGGTCATGGGCAGATCATGCCGCAGGTCGCTAGTGGGCGGAACGGGCCTCCCAGGCCGAGCGCACCATCTCCTCGAGAGAATGGCGGTTGGCCCAGTCGAGGTCGCGGGCCGCCAGCTCCCCGGTGGCGACGATGCGGTCGGGGTCGCCAGCGCGGCGCGCTCCGATCTCGGGGGTGAAGTCGTTGCCGGTGACCGCACGGATGGCGTCCATGATCTCCCGGACCGAGGATCCCGTCCCACTGCCCAGGTTGTAGACAGGCTCAAGGGGGTCTCCGGCGGCGAGGTGCTGCGCGGCCGCCACGTGGGCGCTGGCGAGGTCACCGACGTGGACGTAGTCGCGGACGCAGGTCCCGTCGGGGGTGTCGTAGTCGTCCCCGTTGATCCGCGGCGTCTTCCCGGCGATCAACATCTCGAAGACGATCGGGAACAGGTTGTGCGGGCTGGTGTCGTAGAGGTCGTTGCTCCCGGACCCGACCACGTTGAAGTAGCGCAGGGAGGTGTGCCGCAGGTCGGTGGCACGTGCCTGGTCGCGGATGACCCACTCGCCGATGAGCTTGCTCTCGCCGTACGGCGACTCGGGTCGCGTCGCGGTCTGCTCGGTGACCAGCTCGGTGTCGGGGGTGCCGAAGGTGGCGGCGCTCGAGGAGAACACCATCGAGGTGGCCCCCGTGCGCTGCATCGCCTCGAGCAGGTTGACGGTCCCGGTCACGTTCTGCTGATAGGTGTGCAGCGGCCGACTGACCGACACCCCGGCGTACTTGAACCCGGCGAGGTGTACGACGCCCTCGACTCCGTGGTCCTCCATGGTGCGCACCAGGAGGTCGGTGTCCACGATGCTTCCCTCGACGAACGGGACCTCCGGTTCCACGAACTCGCGGTGACCGCTCGAGAGGTCGTCGATCACGACGGCGTCGAGTCCGACTTCCTGGAAGGCGCGTACGACGTGCGCCCCGATGTAGCCCGCGCCACCTGTGACCAACCACGACATCGCAAACCTCCAGAAAGGGGAACGTCGACCTGACCGGGAATATCGCCTGCGAAGGAGTAACGTGCGACTCGGTCACAACAGATGCGTCTCCGGGAGGCTCGATGGTACTGGCAGCGGACACCCAGCTCAGGCTCGACGCCAACTGGGTCGACTACGTGCTGGTCGCGCTCTACTTCGCCTTCGTGCTGGGCATCGGCATCATGGCGAAGCGGTCGGTCTCGAGCAGCATCGACTTCTTCCTCTCGGGCCGTTCACTGCCCGCCTGGGTCACCGGCCTGGCCTTCATCTCGGCCAATCTCGGCGCGGTCGAGATCATCGGCATGTCGGCGAACGGCGCCCAGTTCGGACTCCCGACGGTGCACTACTTCTGGATCGGCGCCGTGCCGGCCATGTTGTTCCTCGGCGTGGTGATGATGCCGTTCTACTACGGCTCCAAGGTCCGCTCGGTGCCGGAGTTCATGAACCGGCGCTTCGGCAAGGAGGCACACCTGGTCAACGCGATCAGCTTTGCCCTGGCCCAGCTCCTGATCGCGGGCATCAACCTCTACCTGCTGGCCAAGATCGTCGAGGTGCTCCTCGGCTGGCCGCTGTGGACCGCGCTCCTCATCGCTGCGGCAGTCGTGCTCACCTACACCGCGCTCGGTGGACTCTCGGCCGCGATCTACAACGAGGTGCTGCAGTTCTTCGTGATCGTCGCGGCGCTGGTGCCCCTCACCGTCGTCGGCCTCTACAAGGTCGGCGGGTACGGAGGCCTGAAGGACCGCATCAACCAGCTCGGTGACGCCTCCGACCGGCTGAACTCCTGGCCGGGCACCAACCTGACGGGCATCGACAGCCCCCTGCTCTCGGTGATCGGCCTGGTCTTCGGTCTCGGGTTCGTGCTGTCCTTCGGCTACTGGACCACCAACTTCGTCGAGGTCCAGCGAGCGATGGCCTCCAACTCGATCTCCTCGGCCCAGCGGGCGCCCATCATCGGTGCCTTCCCGAAGATGTTCATCCCGTTCATCGTGATCCTGCCCGGCATGATCGCCGGCGTGCTCGTCACCGAGCTGTCCTCCCCGGCCGGTGGCGCCAAGCCCGACTACAACAACTCGATCCTCTACCTGATGCGGGACCTGCTGCCCAACGGCATGCTGGGCATCGCGATCGCGGGTCTGCTGGCCTCGTTCATGGCGGGGATGGCGGCCAACATCTCGGCCTTCAACACGGTCTTCTCCTACGACCTGTGGCAGACGTATGTGAAGAAGGACGAGGAGGACAGCTACTACACCCGGATCGGGCGGCTCGCCACCGTCGCGGCGACCCTGATCGCCATCGGCACGGCGCTGTTCGCGGCCAGCTACTCCAACATCATGGTCTACCTCCAGACGCTGTTCGGGTTCTTCAACGCCCCGCTCTTCGCCACCTTCATCCTGGGCATGTTCTGGAAGAAGATGACTCCGGCGGCCGGCTGGATCGGCCTGGTCAGCGGCACGGGTGCCGCGGTCATCGTCGGCATCGTGAGCAAGGACGCCCTCGGTGGCCTCTCGATCGGCCTGATCGACAGTCTCCAGGGGCAGGGAGCCAGCTTCGTGGCGGCCGGCGCGGCCTTCGTGGTCGACATCGTCGTCAGCATCCTCGTCAGCCAGGTGACCGCACCGAAAGCCGAGTCCGAGCTGCGGGGTCTGGTCTACTCGCTGACCCCGAAGGAGGACTTCCACGACAAGGACGAGGGAGTGCTCGCGTGGTACCAGCAGCCCAACAAGCTGGCTGGTGTCGCCCTGGCCATCGTCGTCCTCCTCAACATCGTCTTCTGGTAGGAGATCCACATGGCTGAGCACAGCGAAGCTGCCGGCGAGCAGAAGCACCGCGCGGGACTGTTCGACATCCGGTTCATCATCGCGGCACTGATCGGTCTCTACGGCGCGATCCTGTTCGTTGTCGCGTTCTTCACCACGGACGTGCAGAAGGACAAAGCCGATGGCCTCAACATCAACCTCTACGCCGGCATCGGCATGCTCGTGGTCGCGGCCCTGTTCGTGCTCTGGTCGCGCTGGCGCCCGATCGTGGTGCCGGACGAACCGGCCGCCGACAAGGGTGACCAGCGTTCGTCCCACTGAGCAGGAGCCCGGCCCGAGTCGTTGAGGTCGCCACTGAGCACGCTGGCTCCGGCCCGTCGACGCCTGGTCGTCGTCGTGATCGGTGTCCTGGTCGCGGCGCTGGTCGCCGGGGCGGGGGTCCTGACCGTCCACCGTCTCGCCGGCGGGGGGATCGCCGAGCAGTCACGCCCGGGGCCGGTGCTCCTGGTCCCCGGGTACGGCGGTGACGTCGCATCGCTCGACCCGCTCGCGGCCGCGCTGCGTGAGCAGGGCCGTGACGTGGTGGTCTTCCAGCCGACCGGGGGAGGAACGGGCGACCTCCTCGTCCAGGCGGCGCGACTCCGGGACCTCGTGGAGCGGACCCTCGAACAGACCGGTGAGGAGTCGGTCGACCTCGTCGGCTACTCCGCCGGGGGAGTGGTGGTGCGTCTCTACGTCCGCGACGACGGCGGTGCCGACGTCGTACGCCGGGTGCTGACGCTGGGGTCACCGCACCACGGGACCGACGTGGCCGCCCTCGCCCTGCAGGCAGCCGGGGGATGTCCGAAGGCGTGCGAGCAGCTCGCCACCGGGAGCGACCTGCTGCGCCGGCTCGACGCGGGCGACGAGACCCCGACCGGGCCGCGATGGGTCACCGTCCGCACCGCGGACGACCAGACCGTCGTGCCGGTCGACTCGGCCGTGCTGGAGGGCGCCGTCAACATCGAGGTGCAGGAGCTGTGCCCCGACGCGACGACCTCGCACGGCGCTCTGCCGGGTGATCCCGTGGTGCTGGCCACCCTGCGCAGCGTCCTGGGTCGCTCGGCCCCGACGGTGCCCGAGGACGTCACCTGTTGACGTCGCGGGTGGCGAAGTTGGCCCAGGCCGCGCCCGCGAACACCACGAGGTAGGCGAGCTGCGCGAGCACGCCGTGGATGACGTCGCGCCACCGGATCGGGTCACGGAACAGGTCGATGAAGGAGAGCCAGTAGCGGGTCACCAGGTAGGGCTTGATCGAGTCCGCGGCGTCCAGCCCGAGCAGCACGGTCGAGGCCACCAGGAAGCCGATGGTGCCCAGCGCAGCCGCCACCGCCGAGTCGGTCATGGTGCTCAGCATCAGCGCGATCGCAGCGACCCCGAGCATCGCGAGCACGACGTAGACGAAGGCCATCGCCGATCGTTCGAGCATCTGCGTCTGGGTCAGGGTGGAGCCCGATACGCTCACGACGCCGTTGGCCGGGGCGTCGCCGAGGAGGAGCTTGCCCTCGACGTAGGCCACGACCGCGACGGCCAGGGTCGCGAGGAAGACGAAGGCGATCACACTGATGAGCTTGGCCACCAGCAACCGCAGTCGGGACACCGGACGGACCAGCAGGTAGCGCAGGGTGTCGCTCTGCACCTCCCCGGCGATGGCGTCACCACCGACCACGGCGACGGCCACGGGCAGGAACAACGGCAGCACGATGCCCAGCGCGGCCAGCGGGAACAGCGTCCCGTCGGTGAGGACCGCGGAGAGGAAGGGCGGCCCTGTGCCGGGGCGAGGGCCAAGATCGGTGAGGGCCAGGAGGATTGCTACGAGGGTGGGCAGTGCGTTCAGGGCGGCGATCGTCACCCAGGTCAGTGGGCGACGCAGCATCTTGGCCAGCTCGACGCGGATCACTGGACCGCCTCCGTCGCCGCGGTCGCGGCCAGGACGATCTCCTCGAGACCCCGACGCAGGGGGGCGATCTCCATGACGCGCACCCCGCTCGAGACGAGGCGGTGGTTCAGGGTGGCGGGGTCGTCGGCGCGCACCAGGACGACGTCGGCCGTCCGGTGCTCGACGCGGCCGTCGAGCAGGGCGATCGTCTGGTCCACGTCGGGCGTCCGGACGCGGACCAGACCCGTGTCCTGCTGCAGCGCGGACATGTCCTCCTGGAGGACGAGCCGGCCGCGGTCGAGGACACCGACACGCGTTGACATCTGCTCGACCTCGGCGAGCAGGTGGCTGGAGAGGAAGATCGTCGTACCCTCCCGGTTCAGGGCCACGAGCATCTCCCGGATGTCGCGGATGCCCTGGGGGTCGAGGCCGTTGGTGGGCTCGTCGAGGATCAGCAGCGGTGGTCGCCGCATCAGTGCGCCGGCCAGGCCCAGGCGCTGGCGCATGCCCAGGGAGTAGGCCTTGGTGGGTCGTTCGTCGGTCGGGTCGAGGCCGACCTGGTCGAGCACCTCGCGGACCCGCGCACGTCGGGCGGGGCGTGGCACCCGCGGGCCGGCGGCAGCGTCGAAGAGCGCGAGGTTGGCGTGTCCCGACAGGTGCGGGTAGGCGCCCGGTCCCTCGACCAGCGCGCCGATCCTGGGCAGCACCGACGCAGCAGCGCGGGGCATCCTCTCGCCGAGCACCTCCGCCTCACCCGAGGTCGCCAGGACGAGGCCGAGCAGCATCCGCACCGTCGTGGTCTTCCCGGAGCCGTTGGCCCCCAGGAACCCATAGACGTCCCCCTCACGGACGTCGAGGTCGATGCCGTCCACGGCTCGCACCTGCCCGTAGCTCTTCGTGAGCCCCTGCGTGCGGATCACTCGATCCTCACCACCCCGTTGGCCACGTCCTCGGCGGCCGTCTCCAAGGTCGTGGGAGTCACCGTGCCGATGAGCAGGAAGTAGGCGGTCCTGGTGCGCTGCAGCAGCACCGACAGGGGGCCGACCTCCAGGGCGACGCCGGGCCCGGTGTCGCGGGAGCTGCTGCTGCTCCGCAGCTGCTTGCGCAGCTCGCGGGCCAGGTTCTCACGCACGGGCACGGCGAGCACGGCGGTCGGTCCGCGGCCGTAGACGCCCACGGCCCCGAAGTCCGCGGCGTTCCCGCGTCGTGGCAGTCCCGCGACCGAGTCGGGCGGGATGAAGGGAGCGAAGGCGTTGGCTCCGGCTGCCGTGTCCAGCGCGACACCGCGCGAGAAGTCCAGGGTGTGCGAGAGCTTGAAGTTCACGTCGTCCTTCGAGGGCTTCCCGAGGTCGAGCGAGATCAGCTCCGTGCTCAGGACCGCGACACCGGCCGACTCGCCGTACACCTTGACCCGGAGGGGCAGGCCGGACGAGGTGTCGGCCCAGACGTCGACGCGCGAGATGGTGGTCCGCTCGTCCGAGGGGACGAGACGCAGCCCGAGGGCGCTGCGCCCGGCCACCCGCTCGGCGGGGAGGCGGGAGAGCTCCCGGGGCGTGGCGCCGGCGAGGAGACGCTGCGCGAGCGAGCCGGGTACGACATCGACGTCGTCGGGCAGCCGGATCGGGGAGTAGGGCGTGAATTTCACCCGGTTGTCCTCATAGTTCCACCGGACGGTGAGGCCGCCGTCCCGAACGAGGTCGGACTCACCGGTCGACCGCAGCCGGTCGATCCGCCAGTTCTCGGAGTCGCGCCACCAGACCCGCGTGTCGGTCTTCTCACCGAGCAGGCGAGAGACGCCACCGAACGTCGAGCCGGTCAACGGCACCTGCACCGACCCGAGCGAACGGACCTCACCGGACCAGCCGAGGTCGGCGGTGTCACGGATGCGCTCCGCGAGGCGCACGGCGGAGATGGTGCTGTCGTGAGCCGGCAGGGCGCGCGCCACGAGGGGCGTGGAGATGAGCCCGATGGCGACGACCGCCACTGCGAGCCAGCGCGTCGCGGGGGCCATCCCCTCAGATTACGACCAAGCACCAGACACGGGCGCGGAACGTGTCAAGCGGTGGCGAGCGACCGGAGCGTTAGGATGGATCCATGAGGCAGGTCCTTCTCCTTACCTAGCCGCGTCGGTGCTGACACCCGACGCGGCTGCCCCTCGTGCCCGGGGGGTTTTTTTGCGCCCGGGCACGCCGAAGCCAGCACCACCCACGACAACGCGAGAGAGACCAGACCATGAGCGAGCAGGAAGAGCGAACCGGCTACGACGTCCACGCGACGGAGGCCAAGTGGCTGCCGGTGTGGAACGACCTCGATCCCTTTCGCGCGGACGACGACAGCCCACGTGAGCGGCGCTACGCGCTGACGATGTTCCCCTATCCCAGCGGTGACCTGCACATGGGGCACGCCGAGGTGACCGCGCTGCACGACGTGATCGCTCGCTACTGGTGGCAGCGCGGCTACGAGGTGATGAACCCGATCGGGTGGGACTCCTTCGGGCTGCCCGCCGAGAACGCCGCGATCCAGCGCAACGAGCACCCGGCGACCTACACCTACGCCAACATCGAGACGCAGGCCGCGTCCTTCCGCAAGTACGCCGTGAGCTTCGACTGGTCCCGACGGCTGAACACCTCCGACCCGGAGTACTACCGCTGGACCCAGTGGCTGTTCCTGCAGTTCCGCAAGCGCGGGCTGGCCTACCGCAAGAGCAGCGCGGTCAACTGGTGCCCGCAGGACCAGACGGTGCTGGCCAACGAGCAGGTCGTCGACGGTTTCTGCGAGCGCTGCGGTGCGCAGGTGACCAAGCGCGAGCTGACGCAGTGGTACTTCAAGGTGACCGAGTACGCCCAGCGGCTGCTGGACGACATGGACGACCTGGCGTGGCCCGAGCGCGTGCTGACGCTGCAGCGCAACTGGATCGGTCGGTCAGAAGGGGCGCACGTCGACTTCGAGGTCGCCACCGACGGCGGCGGGTCGCGGCAGGTCAGCGTCTACACCACCCGGCCCGACACGCTGTTCGGTGCGACCTTCATGGTCGTCGCGCCCGACGCGGCGCTGGCCGCCGAGATCGTGAGCGAGCAGCAGCGGGCGGCCTACGAGGTCTACCTGGAAGAGACCCGGATGGCCTCCGACATCGACCGGATGTCCACCGACCGACCGAAGACCGGGGTCTTCCTGGGGGCCTACGCCGCCAACCCGGTCAACGGTGCGTCGGTGCCGGTGTACGCCGCCGACTACGTGCTGGCCGACTACGGCACCGGCGCGATCATGGCGGTGCCCGGGCAGGACCAGCGCGACTGGGACTTCGCGAAGGAGCACGACCTGCCGGTGGTGCGCACGGTGCAACCGACCGAGGGCTTCGAGGCCGACGGCGGCGAGGCCTTCACAGGTCAGGGGCCGGCGATCAACTCGGCCAACGAGTCGATCTCGCTGGACGGCATGGAGATCGACGAGGCCAAGCGCTCGATCATCGACTACCTGGAGAAGCAGGGCAACGGGCGCGGCGCCATCAACTATCGGTTGCGCGACTGGCTGCTGTCCCGCCAGCGCTTCTGGGGCTGCCCGATCCCGGTGATCCACTGCCCGACGTGCGGCGAGGTCGACGTACCCGAGGACCAGCTGCCCGTCGTGCTGCCCGAGCTGAAGGGCGCCGACCTGAAGCCCAAGGGCGTCTCGCCGCTGGCCGCGGCCGAGGACTGGGTCAACGTCGACTGCCCCCGGTGCGGCGGTCCGGCCAAGCGCGACTCCGACACGATGGACACCTTCGTCGACTCGTCGTGGTACTTCCTGCGCTTCTGCTCGCCCCACGACGACACCCAGGCCTTCGACCCCGAGCTGGTGCGCCGCTGGATGCCGGCTCAGCAGTACGTCGGCGGCGTCGAGCACGCGGTCCTGCACCTGCTGTACAGCCGCTTCTTCACCAAGGTCCTGCACGACATGGGCCTCGTCGACTTCGAGGAGCCGTTCTCCGCGCTGATGAACCAGGGCGTGGTGATCAACCAGGGCAAGAAGATGAGCAAGTCGCTGGGCAACGGCGTGAACCTGGGGGACCAGCTGTCGGAGTTCGGCGTGGACGCCGTACGCCTGACCCTGGTCTTCGCGGGACCCCCGGAGGACAACATCGACTGGGCCGACATGTCGCCGGCCGGGTCGCTGCGCTTCCTGCAGCGAGCGTGGCGGCTGTCGGGCGACGTGACCTCCGTGGCCGGTGTCTCGCCGTCGACGGGTGACCTGGCCCTCCGCAAGATCACCCACCGGACGCTGCACGACGCGGCCGAGCTGATCGAGTCGCACCGCTTCAACGTGATGGTCGCCCGGATGATGGAGCTGGTGAACGCCACTCGCAAGGCGATCGACGCCGGCCCCGGCGCGGACGACCCCGCCGTGCGCGAGGCGAGCGAGGTCGTGGCGATCCTGCTGTCCCTGGTCGCGCCGTACACCGCCGAGGAGATGTGGTCGCGGCTGGGCCACCAGCCCACCGTCGCACGCGCCGGCTGGCCCGTGGTCGACGAGGCGCTGCTGGTGGAGGACTCCGTCACGGCGGTCGTCCAGGTGCAGGGCAAGCTGCGTGCCCGGCTGGAGGTCTCGCCGGACATCAGCGAGTCCGAGCTGGAAGCCCTGGCCCTGGCCGACGAGGCCGTGCAGCGGGCCCTGGAGGGCAAGCAGGTGCGCAAGGTGATCATCCGTGCGCCGAAGCTGGTCAACATCGTCGCTGGTTGAGCCTGGCTCTGCCCGCGGCAACCCTGACCCGTCCCGTCTGGTCGAGGGCCGAGTCACTACGAACCGGATAGAAGCACTCGCCCAATTCGCCCTGGCCTACCCAGAGCCCACCCGTTGACACCGACCGACCCCTGACACAGGAATCCTGACGAGCTTCGGTCGGACGCCGACGGCAGGCCACCGACCCCGACCGCCGCCGGCGGGCAGCCGACCGGGTCGGGCCGCCGAGATTTGTTCAAGAAAGGGCGCTTCCGAGTTTTCCGTGGGTTGTGCCTGGCGCTGATTCGCCGGACGGCGGCAGGATCGGCTCATGCGCGACACCGAGTTGTACCGCCATCTGCTGGGCCTGGTAGCTCCTTGGGAGGTCAGCCGGGTGGAGCTCTCAGCTGAGGATGAGCGGGTGGATGTGTGGGTGGAGCATCCCGGAGGGACCCGGTTCGCCTG
>JBKJON010000548.1:0-3975 GCA_046595715.1 Marmoricola sp. | reverse complement strand
GGTCGTGGGTCACCAGCCAGCCGTCCTCCAGCGTCTGCGCCGTGAGCGCGGGGTCGCCCTCATAGCCGTCGAAGAGCACCGGCCCGCGCAGGAGCACTCGCCCGTCGTCGTCGATCCGGATCTCGACGTCGTCCAGCGGTCGCCCGTCGTACACGCAGCCGCCGCAGGTCTCGCTCATCCCGTAGGTCGCGACCACGGGGATGCCCTTCAGCTCCGCCCGCGCACGGAGGGATCGCTCGAAGGCGGCGCCGCCGATGAGGACGGCGTCGAAGGCAGCCAGGGCGGTGACGGCCGAGGGGACGTCGAGCAGGCGGTGCAGCTGGGTCGGCACCAGGCTCACGTAGGAGCGGCCCCCGGCCAGGTCGCGGTGGACGTTGACGACGTCGGTGGTGGTCAGCGGCTCGGTGCCGGCGACGATCGAGCGGAAGAGCACCTGCACACCGGCGATGTGGGTCGGTGGCAGGTTCAGCACCCACTGCCCCGGACCTCCGAGCCGTTCGTGCGTCGCGAGCGCGGAGGCGCGCATCGCGTCGCGGGAGAGCAGCACCCGCTTGGCTCGACCGGTCGAGCCCGACGTCGAGATGACCAGCGGCTCAGGATCGGCCGCGGCGTCCCACTCGCGCAGGAGGCCGAGGATCTCCTCGGCCGTGCCGCTGACGGGGTACAGGCTGCTCACCCGAGCAACGTTAACCGCGCCCTGCCCTGACACAATCCCCGCCATGGCCACCCCCCACCAGTGGATCGCCGGCGCGCGCCCGCGTACGCTGCCCGCCGCTGTCTCCCCCGTCCTCGCGGGGACCGCGATCGCTCTCTGGGCCGACGAGGCCGTGTGGTGGAAGGCACTGCTCGCGCTGGCCGTCTCGCTGCTGCTGCAGGTCGGCGTGAACTACGCCAACGACTACTCCGACGGCATCCGCGGCACCGACGACGCACGAGTCGGCCCGCTACGGCTCGTCGGCAGCGGCGTCGCGAGCGCCCGGGCCGTGAAGACCGCCGCGTTCGTCTCGCTCGGCGCGGCCGGCCTGGTCGGGCTGGTGCTCGCCGTGACCACGGCCTGGTGGCTGGTCGGGGTCGGGCTGCTGTGCATCCTCGCCGCGTGGTTCTACACCGGCGGCAGACGGCCCTACGGCTACATGGGCCTGGGCGAGGTGATGGTCTTCGTCTTCTTCGGCCTGGTGGCGGTGATGGGCACGACGTACGTCCAGACCGAGTCCTTCGAGCTCCCCGCGCTGTACGCCGCCATCGGGGTCGGTGCCTTCGCCTGCGCCATCCTCGTGGCCAACAACCTGCGCGACATCCCCACCGACACGCTCGCAGGCAAGCGCACGCTCGCCGTGGCCCTGGGCGACGAGCGCACCCGCCACTTCTACGGCCTGCTCATCGACGCCGCCGTCGTGGCCCTGATCGGCGTCGCCCTCACCACGACGTGGTGGGTCCTGCTGGCCCTCGCGGCCGGCCCACCCGTCGTACGCGCCGTCTCCACGGTCATCGGCGACAAGGCCACCGGCCCCGGCCTGATCCCCGTCCTCCAGCTGACCGGCGTGGCCCAGCTGCTGTACTCCGCCGGCATCCTGGCCGGGGTGGCGGTCAGCCTGATCTAGCCCCGGTGCAGTTTTTCTGGTTAACCAGAAAAACTCTCAGATCCCAACGTTGCAACGTGGGGCAAGTGGCAGTTTCACTGGTTAACCAGAAAAACTGCACAGCCGACCCACAGACCGCCCTGCCACACTGACCCTATGTGGTTCCTCATTCTCCTCGCCATCGTCGCTGTCTGCGCCCTCGCCTACACCAACCGTGTGAAGCTGTTGGCGAAGCTGCTGGGGCAGTCCGAGACGCGGGTCAACCGGCAGCTCAAGCGCAAGCCGCGCTGAGATCGCGCCGACGGCCGTCAGTCGGAGGCGTCCTCGCGGGCCTTGCGCTCGTCGAACCTCTGGGTCGCCTTGCGCGCGCGCGCCTCGACGGACTCCGCGAACCGCTCGCGCTGACGGGCCAGGAGCTTCAGCGAGAGCAGTGACGAGATGATGATGGCGGCGAGGAAGGGCACGAGCAGGACGCCTTGCTCGCCGAAGACGAGGGTCCAGAGCCCGGCCACCACGGCGTACGTCGTCACGAACAGCAGCAGCCGCAGCAGGGTGTACGTCACGAACGCCTTCACCCGGCCAAGGTAACAACCCGCCCCCCGCGGATCCCAGTCGACGTCCGATCAGGGTCCCCGATCGGCGTCCGATCGGCTCATGGGAGATCCGCTCTACCGCGGACCATCTACGCTGGAGGCATGCTTCGGTTCGTGTTCTTCCTCGCCCTGTTCGCGGCGGTGGTCTACGCGGCCTTCTGGCTGATGGATCGGCGCAGCAACGGTGGCGCCGGCGGCACCACGGCGAAGCCCATTCCCCGTGGCCCTGTCGGGCCCGACGACGACGAGGACTTCTTGCGCGAGCTCGACCGCAAGCAGCGGCACAGCAAGGACGAGGAGTCCTAGTAGCAGTCAGCGTCCCGGCTGAGGCTCACTCCAGGACGCGGACGACAGCCGTCGGCTCCGGCGCCGCGTAGGAGTGCTGGCTCCCGCTGCCGAAGAAGAAGTTGATCCCGACGAAGTTGAACCACAGCGTCGCCAGACCGACCAGCGCGACGACGGCGGCCGAGCGGCCCTTCCATCCCGACGTGGCGCGCGCGTGCAGGTAGGCGGCGTACACCACCCACGTGATGAAGGCCCAGACCTCCTTGGGGTCCCAGCCCCAGTAGCGACCCCAGGCGTAGTGCGCCCAGATCGGTCCGGCGATCAGCGCGGCGAAGGTCCAGATCGGGAACGCGAAGGCGTGGGTACGGTAGGCGATCCGGTCGAGTACGGCGAGCTCGGGCAGCCGGGCGAGGTAGCCACCCGCGCGCTTGGTCTGACCGGCCCCCTCACCGGCCCCCTCGCGCCGCTGCCACCGCTCCTTGACCAGGAACAGGGCCGAGCACATGCCACCCAGGGTGAAGGCGCCGGTCGCGATGATGGCGGCGATCACGTGGATGACCAGCCACGGGGACTGCAGGGCGTCACGCAGGGGTACGACGGGCGTGTAGAGCACCAGCACGTCGACCATCAAGGTGACCAGCACGAAGCTCGTGACGACCGGCGAGAGCCACGACAGCGAGTAGCGGCGGTAGAGCAGCAGGTAGCCCATCACGACGACCCAGGTGCCCATCAGGGTGAACTCGTACATGTTGCCCCAGGGCACGCGCACCGGGTCCGAGGCGAGGCCGCGGCTGACCACGGCGACGAAGTGGAAGAAGGCCGCCACGACGGTCAGAGCCACCCCGACCCGGCCGAACAGCTCCATCCGCTCGGGCTCCTCGACGCCCGCTGCCTGCAGACCCGCGTCGGAGTGCCCGACCGACTTCCCGGGGGACCCGACGCCGACGGCGACCGGCTCCGCGACGGTCGCCGGGTCGGCGATGGTGCGGCCGGCAGCCCACTGCGCGAGGTGGGCCAGCACCGCGAGGAAGTAGACGACGGCGCAGGCCGCCACGGCCTGGTTGCTGAGCACCTCGAACTGATCGTGCGTCACGACGACTCTCCTGCGGTTGTGGAGCCTGCCTGGGTGGGTCCTGAAGGCGGTTCGGACGGCGCTTCTGGGGGTGTCTCCTGGCCCGTCTCTGGGGTGGTCACCGGCCGCAGCGCAGCGGCGAGGGCGTCGATCTCGGCGGAGAGGTCTCCACCGGCGCTGCGGTCGAGTCCAGCCACCTCCACGAGCGTACGCCCACCCTCACGACGGGCCCGGACCCAGATCCGACGGGGCCGGATGAACAGCGAACCGAGCAGCCCGATCAGGGCGAGCACGACACCGGCGAGCGCGACCTTCTGCCCCGGCGTGTGGCTGACCTGCAGCTTCACGTAGCGGCTGACGCCGTGGAGGGTGACCGTGCCGGTGGAGTCGTCTCGTGGCGCGCGCGCCTCGGCCTGATCGAGAACGGTCACCGGCACCTCCATAG
>JBKJON010000513.1:0-22552 GCA_046595715.1 Marmoricola sp. | reverse complement strand
GGCCCGGTCCGCGGGACTTCAAGACCTCGCCCAGCAGCACCTGTCGGTGCCGACCGACAAGGGCGCGAACGCCGGGTTGAAGGTGTCCTCGCTGGTCGCCGGGATGGTTGCCGGGGCGGACTCCATCGATGACATGGCTCTGCTTCGCCACGGCGCGATGGGCCGGGTCTTCGCCCGGGCCTACGCGCCCTCGACGTTGGGGTCGTTCCTGCGCTCGTTCGCCTTCGGTCACGTCCGCCAGCTCGACGCGGTCGCCTCGAGGTTCCTGGTCCGACTAGCCGAGAATGCGTCGCTGAGTGGTGCAGCACACCAAACGGCTCGGCAGGCGATCCCCAGTCCAGGCGATCCCCAGTCGGGTACTCGTCCTGCTACCGCGGTCCTCGACCTTCCCTTCGACCTCATCGAAGACCGGGTCTACCTGAGCTCGGCGGTCGGGATCGTCGTCGGAATCCCTGCGCTTGCGCTCCTGGTGGGCATGACCGGGTTGGACTCTGAGCCGGGCCAGCGTGCTCTCATCCGTCTCTGCCGCCCGGGCTGTCGAGGAGGTACGTGACGTGCGTGCCGGCCTGCGTGGCAGGACGTGCTGGTGTTCGTGGAGAGCTACGGGTGTGCGGCAGTCCAGGGAGCTCCTTCGCCCCCCGTGTGAAAGCCGTTCTCGACAACGGACCCCCGTCGGCAGCGCGAGGCGGGCTACCGGTCGCGCAACGCCTACCTGACTTCGCCCAGGTTCGGAGCGGCCAGCTGGCTGGCGCACTGGACCTTGTAGTCAAGGGTCTGGGTGGACAGCCAGCGCCGCTACGACCAGTTGCTCGCCACCGACCTCCCGACGCTCACCGGAGCCTTCCGCCGGGCAGGCTGGCGCACCGTCTTCGACGTTCCCGCAAACACCAGGGACTGGCCGGAGGGGTCCGACTTCTACGGCTTCGACTCCTTGTACGACGCCGGGAACGTCGGCTACCGCGGCCCGAAGTTCGGGTACGCCGCCATGCCTGACCAGTACACCCTGTCCCACTTCCGCACAGAGGAACTGCTACCCGTCCACCGGCCGCGGGTGATGGCCGAGATCGACCTGGTCTCCAGCCACCATCCGTGGGCGCCGCTGCCGCGCCTTGTCCCCTGGCGCCAGGCGGGTGACGGCTCGGTGTTCGACCAGATGCCAGCGCAGGGAGACTCAGCCGAGGAAGTCTGCAGCGACTCCGCCCGTGTCCGGCAGGCCTACGGCAAGTCCTCGAATACACGCTGCGCGCCCGGGTCTCGTTCCTCACCACCTACCCCGACGACGATCTGGTCGTGGTGATGCTCGGTGACCACCGACCGCACCACTACGTCGGCGGCGCCGATCCTGGGCACGACGTACCGGTCACGGTGATCGCCCGCGACCCGAAGGTGATCGCCGGAATCTCGGACTGGGGGTGGACGTCGGGGCCACGGCCGCTGCCGGAGGCGCCGGTCTGGTGCATGGACGCTCTGCGTGACCGGTTCCTGAGCGCTTTCAGCGAGGATCGCCCACGCGCGCCGTGAACCGAATGGTGCTCACCACCGTCGTCAAGAGTGAGAGACATCGTTGGACGTTGGAAGACGCGCCGCAGTCGGAGGTGACCATGAGGACTCGAGCGATCGGTGCGGTGGTCTCCGCCCCCATCCACCTCTACCTGTGGTTCGACGGCGTCAAGGACCAGGGCGTCGTCGGTGCCCTCGCGCTGCTGCGGTGGAGACATTGGATCCCACTCTTCTTGCTGTCCGGGTTGGGCGTCAGCACGCTCGGCGCCTTCCTCATCGCCGCGACCGTCGGCCCGTTCGGCATCCGCACCGGCTGGAGCTGGTATGCCTGGGTGGCGGCGGTTTCTGAAGTCGGGGCGATACTGCTGGGGGTGGTTGCGGTGAGGCAGGAAGGGTATCTGGCACGGCTGACGGCCAAGACCGGAGCGCGGCAGGGTCGAACCGGGTCGTGAGTCTCGTTCCGGGAGCAGGAGGCGTTTTGCCCGAGGATCGGGAAGAGCTGATGCGGGCGCTGCACGACGAGCATGCCGCAGCCCTGTGGCGCTTCTGCCTGCACCTCACCGACAAGGACCAGGCCCGGGCCCAGGATGTGTGTCAGGAGACCTTGCTGCGTGCCTGGAATCACCCGGCCGTGCTCACCAAGCCGCCTGCTCTGGCGCGCGGGTGGTTGTTCACCGTTGCCCGCAACATTCTGATCGACGAGTGGCGCTCCCGGCGGGTCCGCCCGGAGACGGTCACCGCGGAGCCACCGGAAACCGGGCAGGAGCAGGACCAGGTCGACCAGATGCTCCAGTCCTGGGTTGTGGCCGAGGCCATGAGCCGCCTGTCTCAAGATCACCGCCAAGTCCTGCATGAGTGCTACTACCAGGGTCGGACGGTCGCTGACGCCGCTCGCCGTCTGGGGGTGCCCGAGGGAACGGTCAAGTCTCGCGCTCACTACGCGCTGCGGGCGTTGCGACTCGCGCTGGAAGAGATGGGGGTCACCGGATGACCGGCGGCGATCCTTTCGCGCACGACGACGCGGCCTACGTGCTCGGGGCCCTCGGACCTTCCCAGAGACGCGCCTTCGAGGAGCACCTTGCCGGGTGTACCGGCTGTGCGCGCGCTGTGCGCGGCCTTGCGGGCATACCCGGGCTTCTCGCTCGGCTCGACGAATCCGCCTTCACCGACCCTGACAACCTGCCGCCGGTCCCAGGCACGCTGTTGCCGCAACTGCTGCGCAGCGTAGAGCGGCAGGCTTGGCGCATCCGCCTGGTCGCCGTTCTCGCCTCGGTGGCGGCTGTCATCCTGGCTGTACTTTTCGGGGTCTCCCTCCTCGGATCCCGACCAGACAGCACCGTTGTTCGGGCCCAAGAGATGACCCAGGTCGATCAGCACGGGCTCAAAGTAAGGGTGGTGATGCAAACGGTGGCGTGGGGGACTCGGATGCACCTGTCCTGCACCTACGGCGGCAGCGACTGGGGTGCGACGTCGCCTCCCTCCTACGCGCTGGTCGTGCACACCAGCGACGGCGCCACGCAGCAGGTCGGCACCTGGCGTGCGGTCAAGGGTCGTACCAGTGAGGTCGACGCTGCCACGGACACGGATCAGGACCAGATCACCAAGGTGGACGTGGTGGTGGTGGGCACCGGTCGGCGGGTGCTCACGCTCAGCCCTACCGGCTCGTGACAAAGGCCATCCGGCCCCTGCAGGCGCCCTCTTGCGGACGGTGGCACCGTCCTGACAGGGAGTCGGCACAGGCAACGGGCCCGAGGAGAAGCGATGGGGAGTGGTGCTGGATGGGGGCGTCGAAGAGCTGGCCGCCACCGCGAGCACCACTTCCGCCCCATCTGGGCAGGGCTGTCGACACGCTGTGGGGGGTCTCCGAGCACGAGAAAGGGCGAGTCTCCACGCCCGTCGGGGCTGAACCCTCCCGCAGACCTCACCTCACGGCGGCCACCCGCGTGATCCAGTACTCGGCCCTGTCCGGGTCGGGAGTCCCGAACCGCGCGTTGACCGCGTAGAGACGGTTGTGCAGACGAGCTGCGGTCGTCGGCACGTCGAAGTCGGCGTCGGTGATCTCCCCCACCACCGTGCCGGAGGCGCGGTCCTCGTCTAGCCTCACCGCCGCGACGAGGTTGTCGCGGTTGCGCACCACGTACAGCAGGTCGCCGTCCACCTCGAGGCCGTCCCCGTTGGTCAGCGAGTAGCCACCGAGGTCCACACGGGTCGACTCGCCGGTCGCGGGGTCGATCCGGAACAGGTCACCGGTCGCCGACTGGACGGCGAGGAGCCAGCGTCCCGACCGCACGATGCCGTTGAGGTTGAAGCCCTTGACGAGCTCGAAGTCACCGGTGACGGGCAGCGTGCCGGCGGCACCCGATGGCGGCAGCCGTCTTCCGCTGAGCGGGATGACGGCGAGCTCGGCGTTGCCCGAGTCGGTGGCGTAGACCGCCTTCCGGGTCACCACCAGGTCGTTGACGAAGCGGCCGTCCGGGTCGGTCGGCATCGTGTAGGTGCGCAGCAAGCGGCCGGAACGCTTGCTGTGGACACGCACCTCGCCCTCGGCGCCGCCTGCGACCCAGAGCACCCGGCGACGGCTGTCGTGGTCGATCCCCACCGCGGCAGTCCCCGTTGCGCTGCGGGGGAGCACCCGCACCCGGCCGGTACGTGGAGACGCCCGGAGGATCCGGCCATCTGCCAGCGACCCGACGTAGAGGTATCGGCCGTCGGTGGTGATGCCCTCCGGTTGCCACCCCTGCGGCAGCTCGATCCGGTCGGGTCCTGCAGAGCAGCCGTGCGGACCGCGGTCGGCGGTCGCGGCGGCGGTGGGACTTGCCACGGCGAGGACGAGGGCTGATACGGCGGCTAGCCGCTGTAGCGTGCGTGGCATGGGGGCCTCCGGGGACGGGTGGGAGAGTCGTCCACCATCCTGCGCGCGGGGTTGACCGGTGACAACCCCGACGTGAGTCCTCTCGCCGCGATGCTGGAGACGAGCTCGGCCCGGCGAACTGCGAGGAAGTTGGTCGTTTCGGGGCGCTCCCGCCCCGCAGGGGGTATCGACGCCCGCGCGGTTTGACGACGGACATCCCAGCAAGATGGCAACCCTCGATGATCTCGATGATCTCGATGGCGACCTGGACGGCCTCGTCGAGCATCTCTTGCGTGCGTGTCGTCTCCTCCAAGGAGCGAGCCGCACAGGCAAGCTGCCCGAGAACAAGTCTGAGATTCCATGTCCGAATGCCATCGCGGTCACATGCGCGGTTGGTCTCCGAGCTGAGGCCCAGTTTCGGCGGTAGACACCCTGGCGCCGTTCCCGTAGGTTCGGTTCCCTGGTTGGGATCACAGCCAGCGGCTCGAGATCGGATCGCCGCGACAGCTCTCTCGGAGGGAGCACGGTATTCCCGTTGACCTCTTCTTCCCCAGCCGCGACGCCCGCTACCCCGGTGTCGCCTTGCTCGACGCGCTGCTTCGATGGCGAGACGCGGCCTGGACCGCTACCTCCGAGTGCCACGTTCTCGCTCGCCGCGCGCTTGACGCCCATCGCGCCACCATGGATCGCGCCAGGGGCGCGTTGATGTGGCGCTACGTAAATGACAGCTTCCAGGTCATCTCTCTGATGGTCCGATGGGCTCGCCAGACCCACACCCCGGTCCACACCCTCGCGAGGACGCTCGTCCAAGGCCTCGACGAAGCGGATCGACAGCCCGAGAGGCGACACCGACCGCTGATCCGATGGCTCGAGGGTCAGCTCCGCTACGCCGACCCCTGATTTCGGTGTCTCCCAGCACCGGCCGAACGGTGACCTACCCGGTCGCCCAAAGACTCCGCATCGTCTTCCTGGGTGCGGAAAAAACGGGGGTGCGGGGACACCACTCACGCAGATGAGTGTCCCCGCACCACCACCCCACAACCGTGCCAACCCTTTCGCGAAAGGACGCGTTCGCCGATGAACCAACACCCCAGCAGCACCCCCTTGAGAGCGACCATGCACCAGCGAGTCGCTCAGACCCTGCGGTATCTCGCCGGGCTCATCACTCAGCAAACCGCCCTGACCAACGCGGCCGAAGGCAGCGCCACCCTTCGGAAGAGACGACAAGACCAAGAACACGTGGACGAATACCTGCAGGGACAGCTACCGACCTTTCCGAGTGGTCAGACCCAGAAGGCGAAGCGTGTTGCTCACCAAGGCGAGCACCTGTGAGCAGAGGAAACGACACGACATCGTGAGGCCCGCCCAGGGGGCACCCGATATCGGTACGGTTGTGTCCAAGAGGACGGCGGCACGACCCATCAGCGTCTTCAGGCACCCGCCTCCGGTGGTGTCAGGTCACCGGGCTCCGACGATGTCGGCGACAACCAGGGGCACCAGCACAGCAGAGCACGCGCTGGACCCCAACCCGACCCGCAGCCGGGCGAACACCGGGCCCTTGCCGCATCTCAGCCCGGAGGGCGGTGACCGCATTCAGGTCCACCGGCAACGTCGGCAGACCGGTGGGGGTGAGCCCGTCTGGACGAGTCCAGTGAAGTGAGACTGCCCTGACGCACGGGGAGACCCGGTCTTCGCTAGGCAACGCACTGGTCTCCCGAGTCCGACAGCCTGCTCACCCTGGGCGGGGCGCTCCTGCGACCGGCGCTTCCCAGTGGGTTGGTCCCGGCCCACGTGACGCCGCCTCGGCGCTGGCTACCCGTGCGGACCTCGTGACCGGTTGACGGTTGTTGCACGCGCGATGGATGTGGGCTTGCTGGGTACGTTGCACCGGTGAGCATTCGTCGTGCGTCGATCGGGCTCGCGGCGGCCAGCCACCCCGGCCCGGTGGTCGCGGTCACCGTCTTGAGTGCGCTGCTCGCCGCATCCGCGGGACTCACCGCGGGCACTGCCTCGCTGGTGGTGGGCGCCGTCCTGACCGGTCAACTGTCGATCGGCTGGTCGAACGACCTGATCGACGTCGCGCGCGACCGCACAGTGGGTCGGGGGGACAAGCCGCTCGTCAGCGGTGCCGTGAGCTGGCACAGCGTTCGTGTCGCCTGTGCGGTGTCAGTGGCCGCTACCGTGCCGCTCTCGCTCGCCTGCGGCTTCACTGCGGGGCTCATCCACCTCGGTCTGGTCGTCGCCGGTTGGGTCTACAACCTCGGACTGAAGTCGACGGTGTGGTCGTGGCTGCCCTACGCCGTCGCCTTCGGTGCACTGCCAGCCTTCGTCGAGCTCGCCCACGACCCCACACAGGCCCCTCCGTCGTGGATGGTTCTCGCGGGTGCCCTGCTCGGCGTGGGCGCACACCTGGTCAACGTCCTGCCGGACCTCGTCGAGGACGCCGCGACGGGAGTCCGGGGCCTCCCGCACCGCCTGGGCCCTGGGTGGACCCCGCCGGTGGCAGTGGCCGCGCTCGTGCTCGCGACCGCCACCATCGCGATCGGGTCCCCTGACCCCTCCTGGCCGCTCCTGGCGCCTGGCTTCACCGTCGTCGCGCTCCTCTGCGTGCTGGCACTGCTCGGCAAGGGCCGCACCCCGTTCCGTGCTGTCATCGCGATCGCCCTCGTTGACGTCGGCATGCTGGTGCGGGCGCAATGACCAGCCCCGGCGACCCCACCCTGGACACCCTGACCTTCGACGTCGCCATCGTCGGGGCCGGACCGGCCGGGAGCGCCGCCGCGCTCGCGGTGCTCGCGACCGACCCCGGGCTGAAGGTGGTGCTCCTCGACCGGTCTGACTTTCCCCGCGACAAGTGCTGTGGGGACGGCATCGCGCCGCACGTCCTCGACGCCCTCGCGGAGGTCGGGGTCACCGGACTCACCGACGGCTGGACCCCGCTGGAGCGCCTCGCCCTCTCCCGCGGCGCGCAGTCTGTCGAAGGCCGGATGGCCAGGCCCGCGTGGGTGATTCCCCGCGAGGTCTTCGACGCTCGCCTCGTGGAGCGGGCCGTGGACGCGGGCGCCCACCTGGTGCGGGCCCGGGTGACCACGGTCGAGCCCTGGTCAGAGGGACTCGTCCTCAACGGCCGGATCGCAGCCCGAGTCGTGATCGGGGCCGACGGCGCTCACTCGTCGGTGCGGGCGGCCGCGGGGCTGCCGTCCACGACCAACCAGGCGTTCGCGCTGCGGGGCTACGCACCCACCGACGTCGTGCGCCGTGGCCTGCAGGTGATCCGGTACGGCGAGCGCCGCCAGCCGTCGTACGCCTGGGCCTTCGACCGCGGCGACGGTCTGTCCAACGTCGGTTACGGCGAGCTGCTCGGCACCTCGGCCGGCCCCGGCGAGCAGGGACTGTCCCGCGCCCTGCTCCTCGAGCAGCTCGAGGATCTGCTCCCGGGGACGGTGGCCCACGGCGAGCACTGGCGTGGACATCACCTGCCCCTTTCGGGCTGGCGCTGGCAGCAGCCTGACGGCCCGGTCCTGCTTGCGGGCGATGCTGCGGGGCTGGTCAACCCGATGACCGGTGAGGGGATCTACTACGCCGTGGCGACCGGGGTCGGCGCCGGCCGCGCGGCAGCCCGTGCGATCGGCCGCGGCAACCCCGACCTGGCCGGTGCCGACCACCGTCGCTGCGTGCGTCGCCTGCTCGCCCGTCACCTGCGCCACACCTGGACCGCGTCCCGCCTCTCGCGTGCGCCCGCCGTGGTCGACGCCGGCATCCGCGCGGCCGGTCGCCGCTCGCGGGTCTTCGATGATCTCGTCGAGATAGGTCTCGGCCGCGGTCGCATCACCCCTCGCCTGGTCGTCGGTCTCACGGCCGGTCTCGTCGCGCGTTCCGGTCCCGCCCAGATGCACGACCATCGATGAAGGAGTCGGCCATGCAGATCCTGTCCGTCGGCGGGGCCCTGCCCGAACACCGCCATCCGCAGGAGGAGATCGTCGAGGCGCTCGCCGGCGAGGGCATCGGCCCGGCCCAGGCCCGAACCGCGGTCGCGGACAACCGGCTGGCGGGGCCGGCATGAGCGCCCCCGAGCTGGTGGTCCTGATCGACGAGGAGGGCCGTGCGATCGGCACCACCGCCAAGTCCGGTGTCCACCACACCGACACCCCGCTGCACCTCGCGTTCTCCTGCTACCTCTTCGACGACCGTGGTCGGATCCTTCTCACCCGGCGGGCCCTGAGCAAGCCGACCTGGCCGGGTGTGTGGACCAACAGCGTGTGTGGGCACCCCGGTCCGGGTGAGGCCCCGACCGACGCTGTACGCCGCCGCGTGCTGGCCGAGGTCGGCGTCCGAGCCGAGGACATCTGCCTCTTGCTCCCGGGGTTCCGCTACCGGGCCGTGATGGACAACGGCGTGGTCGAGAACGAGATGTGCCCCGTCTTCGTCGCGACCGCGGCGGGGGACCCTCGGCCCGACCCGGCCGAGGTCGAAGACCTGATCTGGGTCGACTGGGCGGACTTCCGGGGCGGCGTGCTGGACGGCACCCGGCCGATCAGTCCGTGGTGCCGAGACCAGGTCGCCGCCCTTCCCGCCGACCCACTCTCCGCCCCGGCGGCACCGAGGTCGGCGTTGCCGCCGGCGGCGCGGGTGGTCGGTCCTTGACCGGTCAGTCACTGGCCGGCGTGCCCTCAAGCACGAGCCGGTTGGCTCGGGAGCTGAGTCCAGGGACGTGGTGTGTTGCAGGGTTCCGCGGCGTCGTGTCTGCAAGGGCCGGTCACGGCTGGTCTCCGCGCAGCGAGACCAGGGCGGCGTAGTCGCCGACGCCTGTCGTGGCCAGCCGCGTCAGCAGTGCCCGGGTGTCGGGGACGAAGGACCAGGTCGGATCGGCCAAGTTCCGGTCCAGCTCTGCGAGCGTCATCCAGGCTCCCCAGACCACTTCCCCGTCGGCGTGGGTGATCGGGCCGTCCCAGGTGGTCTCGAAGCAGTGCTCGACGCAGCGGGTGCTGTCGTCCTCGTAGACGGACAGGCCCAGCGTTCTCAGGACGGTTCCGGTGATCCCGAGCTCCTCGGCGAGCTCCCGCGCGGCGGACCCGGCCGGCTCCTCGCCGGCGGTCAGCATCCCGCCCGCGGCGGCGTCGTGGGCCCCTGGGGCCCAGTCCTTGTCCGGGGACCGGCGGTGCACGTAGATCCGGGCGCCGTCGTCGCGGACCAGTACCGCGGTCGCGGCATGGCACAGGTTGTCCCGCCGTACGACGGACCGCTCGGCGGTGCCCACGACCGTGCCGGAGCGGTCCACGAGGGTGACCACCTCACCACCCGTGGCTTGGTCTGTGGGGGCGTCCTCCGGGACGCTGGAGTGCTGCTCGGACACGTCGACCAGCCTCGCAGGTGCTGGGTCGGTTGTCGGCCCTGTGCGCGTAGAGATCGCGTCGGTCGCCTGCGTCGATGCGGTGCAGGTCAGGGGGGCAGCGCGCGCAGACCATCTGTGCTCCCCGACAGCCACGACGACCGTGACAACCGGCCATCCTTGGTTCTGGCACCATCACCGCATGCGGTGGCTGTTCCATTCGGGTTGCTGGGAGCGGTCGGCGCCGGCCTCCTCGGCAGGGTGCGGCAACGGCCGCGATGACCAGTCCTGCGACCGGTCTCGGCGAGGACTGGGGAAGGACGTTCCGGGTACAAGGACGTCATGCGCATCTTCTTCACCGGTGGCAGCGGCAAGGCCGGCAGGCACGTTGCGCCGTACCTCGCCGAGCAGGGCCACCACGTCACCAACGCCGACCTCGTCCCGCTCCAGCACCCGGCGGTCGCCGACCTGAAGGTCGACCTCACCGATGCCGGTGAGACCTACTCGGCGCTGGCCGGGCTGGCGAGCCTCGACGAGCTGGACCTGCCCGAGAAGCCGACCTACGACGCCGTCGTGCACTTCGCAGCCGTGCCGCGGATCCTGCTCGCCTCGGACGCCACGACCTACGCGACGAACGTCCTCAGCACCTACAGCGTGCTCGAGGCCGCGACCCGGCTGGGGGTGCGGAAGATCATCTTCGCCTCCTCGGAGACGACCTACGGGATCTGCTTCGCCCAAGGGGAGCGGCGGCCTGACTACGTGCCGGTGGACGAGGAGCACCCGACGGTTCCCGAGGACGCCTACGCGATGTCGAAGGTGGCCAGCGAGGTGACCGCGCGCTCCTTCCACGCCCGCACCGGTGCGGACGTCTACGGGTTGCGGATCAACAACGTCATCGAGCCGCACGAGTACGCCGAGATGTTCCCTGCCTTCCTCGCCGACCCGTCGCTGCGGCGGCGCAACGTGTTCGCCTACATCGACACGCGCGACCTCGGCCAGATGGTTCAGCGCTGCCTGGAGACCGACGGGCTGGGCTACGAGGTCTTCAACGTCGCCAACTCCGACATGTCCGTGGCAGCGACGACGACAGAAGTCATGGAGCGCTTCTACGACGGTGTGGAGGTCCGCAGTGAGATGGGCCGCGACGAGACCCTCTACGCCATCGGCAAGGCGCGCGAGATGCTCGGCTACGAGCCGCGGCACTCCTGGCGCGACGTCCTGGCCGATCCCGGGGCCGGGCTCGGCTGAGCGGCTTGCCGAACGGTCCTGATGACGCCCGCGATGCCGCGGCGCGCGGTACGTTTCGAGACGTGGGAGGAATCGGGGACGCGGTCGACGACGCCCAGCGACGATTTCCCGCCATCGGGCTGCCGATCGCGGTCGTCTACAAGTTCTTCGACGACCAGGGCAACTACCTGGCCGCGATCATCACCTACTACGCGTTCGTCGCGATCTTCCCGTTGCTGCTGCTCGCCACCTCGATCCTGGGGTTCGTGCTGCAGGGAAACCCCGAGTTCCAGAAGAGCGTGCTCGAGTCCACCCTGGTGCAGTTCCCGGTGGTGGGCGACCAGCTCGGGCGTCCGGGGGGTCTGACGGGCTCGACCGGGGCCGTGGTCGCGGGCGCCCTCGTCGCGCTCTACGGTTCGCTCGGCCTGGGGTCGGCGATCCAGAACGCGATGAACATCGCCTGGTCGGTTCCGCGCAACAGCCGACCGAACCCGTTCCTGCTGCGGCTCAAGAGCCTGTTCCTGCTGATCGCGGCGGGGTTCTCGGTGCTCGCGGTGACGGTGATGTCCGTGGCCGGGAAGAACACCGATGTCTTCGGCGCCCGGCTCAACATGCCCCTGCAGTGGTTGGTGACGATCCTCACCGTGGCGCTGACCGCGCTCGTGCTCACGTTGCTGTTCCGGATCGCGACCGCCCGCGGGCACACCTGGTGGTACGCCGCGCCTGGGGGCATCTTCGTCGCCGTGCTGTGGCAGGTGCTGCAGGCCGTCTCCACGGCGTACGTCAAGAGAGTGCTCGGAGAGACCTCCTCGATGAACCAGACCTTCGGGGTGGTCCTCGGCCTCATCGGGCTGATCTTCCTCGCCTCGGTCATCGCCGTTCTGGGGATCGAGCTCAACGTCGTCATCGCCCGTCGGCTCTGGCCGCGCGCGCTGCTGACGCCCTTCACCGACTCCGTGAAGCTGACCGACGCCGACCGCAAGGCCTACACGAGCTACGCCAGCGCCCAGCGCCACAAGGGGTTCGAGGAGGTCACGGTCACGTTCTCGGCCTCTCCCCGGGACGAGGACGACGCCAGGGAAGCGGCCGCGGAGAGCGGCGAGGAACCGGAGCGCACGGGCCCGACCTAGTGGTTCGGGCCCTGGCCCACCTCGGGCGAGACCACACAGTTGGCGGGCGTGTGGCTCGCTCGAGGTCCCCTGGGCAGCGGGGTTCTCGGAGGGGTGGGCCGCCAGCGGTCGACCTCGGGACACGCGACGTCGTATCGGGTCCTGGTCGGTCCTGCTGTGCACGGCTGCCCCTGGTGACTCAACGAGGTCAGTCAGCAGTGCTCGCGGGGACGTCCGCCGCAAGCACGGCATCGGCGAGGTGTGGCGGGTAGACCACGCGGTGGGCGAGGTCGCGGAGCTTGAGGTGGTGGCTGCGGGCGCAGCTCCGCAGCAATGTGAAGGTCTCCTCCTTCGACAGGCGCCGGTGTCGACGCACGATCGTGTCGGCCAGCTCGTCCACGGTGCTGCCCGACCTGCACCACCACTCCCGCCGCCTGATGCACCCGCATCGGATCGAGGTGTCCCGCCTCCACCAGGTGCTCCTCCGGACCTGCCAGCGTCAGGGCCACGGCGTCGGCGCTGATCCACCCCTGGGAGAGCTCGTCCAGACTCAGCCCACCGGCCGCGGTGCGGTAGAGGCTGAACGCCCCGCTGCTGGCCGTACCGAGCAGCAGCGGAAAGGCGAAGGCCGCGCGGACGCCGATCGCCGCCGACTCCTTGGCGAAGGTGGGCCACTGCCCCGCGTTGACGTCGGTCAGGTCCACCAGGTCCGGCACCAACACGGCCGCACCGGAGTCGGACGCCGCCACCCCCGGTCCCTCACCAAGGGTGTGCTTCAGGTCCTCGACGGTGCCGGCCAGCAGGTTCGACGCGTGCGCGGTCACGCTCTGGCCACCACTGGTCACCATGCTGACTCCGCAGCAGGTGGCTCCGGTGAGCTGCCGCTGGCCACGGGGCGAGGGTTGGTAGCGTCCGGACCGTGAGCTCCTCGCAGCCCGGCACCGGCCCGGTCACGGACCGCTCCGGGCGTGGTGAGTGGACCGAGCCCGGTGCCTTCGAGGTGGCGCCCGGCGTGCACCGGCTGCCGCTTCCCCTGCCGTTGGACGGCCTGCGCGCGGTCAACGTCTACGTCCTGGAGACCGACGACGGCCTGGTGCTGATCGACGGCGGCTGGGCGATCCCGGAGTCCCGCAAGATCTTCGACACGAGCCTCGCGCAGCTCGGCTACACCGTGCGCGACATCCGTCGGTTCCTGGTCACGCACATGCACCGAGACCACTACACGCAGGCTTCCGTGGTGGGCCGCGAGGTCGGCGCCCATGTCTCGTTGGGTCTGGGTGACAAAGCGACCCTGGACCTGATCCACAGCGACGCCCTCAACGCCGACCCCAACCTGGCGCGGCTGCGCTCGGCCGGCGCCGAGGGGCTGGCCAAGGGGTGGCGCGAGATGATGCCCCCGAAACCTCCCTCGACCGACGACTACGGCATGCCGGACGAGTGGCTCGACCGTGACCTGGTGATCGACATCGGAGCCCGACAGCTCGACGCCCTGTCGACCCCCGGCCACACACAGGGCCACTACGTCTTCGCCGACCACGCCAACGCACTGCTGTTCGCGGGCGACCACGTGCTGTCCACCATCACCCCCTCGATCGGCTTCGAGCCGGCGTACGTCCAGCAGCCGTTGCGTGACTACCTCACCTCGCTGGCGAAGGTGCGGGCGCTGCCTGACCTGAGGCTGTTGCCGGCGCACGGCCCGGTCACCGATTCCTCGCACGTGCGCATCGACGAGCTGGTGGCGCACCACGACGTACGTCTCGACCAGTCGCTGAAGGCGGTCGAGTCGGGTGCGGAGTCGGCGTGGGAGGTCGCAGGCAAGCTGCCGTGGACCCGCCACGAGCGCAGCCGCGAGGAGCTCAGCCCCTTCGACGGCGTGCTCGCGGCCTTCGAGACCCTCGCCCATCTCGAGCTGTTGGCCCTGCAGGGCAAGGTCCGCCGACTCGACGGCGAGACGGTCCGCTTCCAGCCGCTGGGTGACCGCACCGTCTGAGTCGTCCACGCTGGTCTTGACCGGTCTCGCGGACGACGTGATGTCGGGGCAGGATGCGAGGAGCAGCACACGACCCTCCGCGAAGGACCAGCCATGGCGACCAGTCCGCTCCCTCAGCTCACCGGTGAAGCCGTCTACCTCAGCGACGGCGGACTGGAGACGACTCTGGTCTTCCGCGAAAGGATTGACCTCCCGGACTTCGCGGCGTTCCCCCTGCTCGACTCCGACGACGGGCGGTCACGGATCGCGGGCTACTTCACGCCCTACTTCGACCTGGCGGAGGCCGCAGACACCGGCTTCGTCCTGGACACCCCGACCTGGCGTGCGAACCCCGACTGGGGCAGTCGACTGGGATACGACGAGGCCGCGCTCGCCGCGGCGAACCGGCGGTCCGTGGACTTTGTCGCACAGCTGGCCGGCACACGCCCCGCGATCCCGATGGTGCTCAACGGGGTGATCGGGCCTCGCGGGGACGGCTACGTGCCGGGTGACCTGATGACACCGGACGAGGCTGCGGACTACCACGCGCCGCAGGTGCGGGCACTCGCCACCGGGGGCGCGCAGCTTGTCACCGGCCTGACGATGACGTACGCCGCAGAAGCCATCGGCATCGTCCGGGCCGCCGGCGCCGAGGGGGTTCCGGTGGTCGTCTCCTTCACCGTCGAGACGGACGGGCGGTTGCCGTCCGGGCAGTCCCTGGCCGAGGCGGTCGTGGAGGTCGATGACGCCACCGGCGGGGCGGCGGCCTACTTCATGGTGAACTGCGCGCATCCCACCCACTTCCTTCCCGTGCTCGAGGGGGCAGGCGCGTGGCTGGAGCGGCTCAAGGGCGTCCGGGCGAACTCCTCGACCAAGAGCCACGCCGAGCTCGACGAGGCCACCGAGCTGGACCGAGGGGACATCGCGGGTCTCGCCCGCCACTACGGCGAGCTGCGCCGCGTGCTGCCCGACCTGCGGGTGGTCGGAGGCTGCTGCGGCACCGACGACGCCCACGTCGCCGCCATCGCGCAGGAGCTCGGCGCATCCTGAGCCGTTCGCCCCGATCTCGGGTGACCACCTCCTGGGGTCCACCTCCGAGGGTCTAGGCTGATCCTGTCCGACAGGGGAGCGCCGTCACGGCGCTGAGAGTGCGACTAGTCGCAGACCCTTGAACCTGATCCGGTTAGTACCGGCGAAGGAAGTCGAAGGAGATTTCCGATGCGTATGCACTTTTCCTCCAGGATCCGGCCATGCGTGGTCGCCCTGTCCAAGCTGACGGCCGCCTTGCTGGCGGTCGCGCTGGTGGCCGGCTGTGGCTCCTCGGGTGGCTCGTCCGGCTCGTCCGGGGGCGAGTCCAAGACCCTGGTCGTGGCCACCCACGACTCGTGGGCGATGTCCAAGGAGGTGCTGGCCGCGTTCAAGGAGAAGACCGGCATCACCGTCAAGGCGCAGCCGCAGGGTGATGCCGGCCAGCTCACCAACAAGCTGGTGCTGACCAAGGACTCGCCCCTGGCCGACGGCGTCTACGGCATCGACAACACCTTCGCCTCGCGCGCGGTCGACGAGGGCGTCCTGTCGCCGTACGCCACCAAGGTTGTGCCGAAGTCGGCCGAGACCTTCCGGCTCGAGGGGGACGGCGTCGACCAGCTCACCCCGGTGGACTACGGCGACGTGTGCGTCAACGTCGACGACACGTGGTTCGCGGACAAGAAGATCCCCGCACCGCAGACGCTCGAGGACCTCCTGAAGCCGGCCTACAAGGACCTCTTCGTGACGCCCGGCGCCACCACCTCCTCGCCCGGGCTCGCCTTCCTGCTGGCCACGATCGGTGCCGAGGGCGCCGGTTGGCAGGACTACTGGAAGAAGCTGATGGCCAACGGCGCCACGATCACCTCGGGCTGGTCGGACGCCTACGAGGTCGACTTCACGGCCGGCGGTGGCGGGGGAGACCGGCCGATCGTCACGTCGTACTCCTCCTCGCCGCCGTTCACCATCCCCGAGGGGAAGACCGAGCCCACGACCCACGCGCTGCTCGACACCTGCTTCCGCCAGGTGGAGTACGCCGGCGTCCTCAAGGGTGCGAAGAACCCCGAGGGCATGCAGGAGTTCATCGACTTCATGCTGGGAGAGAAGTTCCAGGCGGCGCTGCCCGACAACATGTACGTCTACCCGGTCGACACCTCGGTGGCCCTCCCGGAGTCGTGGGCGAAGTTCGCCGCGGTCGCACCGAAGCCGTTCTCGGTCGCGCCGTCCGAGATCAGCGCGAACCGCACTGACTGGCTGCGTGAGTGGCGAGACATCACCACTCAGTGAGCCTGGACCGGACTCGGCCACCGGGCCAGGGGGTCCGGTGGGGGACCGTGGCCCTGGCCGCGGTCCCGCTGGCCGCGCTGGCGGCCTTCTTCCTCTACCCGGTCGGCGGCATGCTGGCCCGTGGCTTCTGGCCGGACGGCACCTTCGCGCCGGGGCAGGTGCTGGAGGTGCTCGGTCGGCCGCGGGTGCACCGGGTGTTGTGGTTCACGCTCTGGTCGGCGGCCATCGCGACGGTCGTCGCCCTGGTGGCGGGGGTGCCGGTGGCGTTCGCCCTGCACCGGCTGCGGTTCCCAGGCCGCGACGTGGTCCGGGCCTTGGTCGTGGTGCCGTTCGTGCTGCCTACGGTGGTGGTCGGGGTCGCCTTTCGCCAGCTGATCGCACCGTCGGGGCCGCTCGGCACCCTGGGGCTGGACGGTACGGCGACCGCCATCGTCGCGGCGCTGGTGTTCTTCAACGTGAGCGTCGTCGTACGCACCGTCGGGTCGTTCTGGGAGGCGATCGACCCCCGGCGGGAGGAGGCCGCCGCCGCCCTGGGCGCGAGTCCGGCCCAGGTCTTCGGGACGGTGACCCTGCCGGCGCTGCTCCCCGGGATCGTCTCCGCCGCCAGTGTCGTCTTCCTGTTCTGCGCCACCTCGTTCGGTGTCGTGCTCACGATGGGTGGCCTGCGCTACGCCAACGTCGAGACCGAGATCTACCTGCTGACCACCCAGGAGCTCGACCTCACCGGTGCGGCGGCCCTCTCGGTGCTCCAGCTGCTCGTGATCACCGCCCTGCTCGCCGTGTCCGCCCGCACCCGCCGGAACGTGGTGCCGATCGACCGCACGACGAGGCGGGTCCCGCGACCTCGTCGGACGCACCTGCCGGTGCTGGTGTGGACCGCGGCCGTGGTGTTGTTCCTGATGGCCCCCCTCGCGTCGCTGGTGGTCGCCTCCCTGCGCCGCGGGGAGAGCTGGGGACTGCAGAACTACCGGGCGCTGAACACCACCGGGGAACGCAACGCCCTGCTGGTCCCGGCCACCGAGGGGCTGCTCAACTCGTTCAGCACGGCGCTCGTGGCCAGCCTGTTCGCGCTCTCGCTGGGCTCGGTCGTGGCCTTCCTGGTGTCCCGGCCGGCGGGTAGTCGGCTCACCGGAGTTCTCGACGGGCTCTTCATGCTTCCGCTCGGGGTCTCCGCGGTGACCGTCGGCTTCGGCTTCCTGATCACCCTCGACCGTCCTCCGCTGGACCTGCGCAGCTCCTCGCTGCTGATCCCGATCGCCCAGGCGATGGTGGCGCTGCCGCTCGTCGTGCGAACGGTCGCGCCGGTGCTCGGCTCCATCGACGACCGCCAGCGGCAGGCCGCCTCCTCGCTGGGCGCCGGGCCGCTCCGGGTCCTGCTCACCGTCGACGTGCCCGTCGCCTGGCGGTCCCTGCTGGCAGCGGCGGGCTTCGCCTTCGCGGTCTCCCTCGGTGAGTTCGGCGCCACCAGCTTCCTGGCCCGCGACGACCGGCCCACCCTGCCAGTGGTCATCTACCGGCTCATCGGGCACCCGGGGGCGGAGAACTTCGGGATGGCGATGGCGGCCTCGGTCGTCCTCGCCGCGACCACGGCCGCGGTCATGTTCGCCGTACAACGGCTGCGCGTGGGTTCGATGGGAGCCTTCTGAGATGAGCGGACTCCAGGTGAGCGACCTGACCGTGCGCTTCGGGGCGACGATCGCGGTGGACCACGTGGACCTCGAGGTGCCGGCCGGGTCGGTGGTGGCGGTGCTGGGGCCCTCCGGGTGCGGGAAGTCCACCCTGCTGCGCGCTGTCGCCGGTCTCGAGCACCCGGCCTCGGGTGCGGTGGCCTACGACGGAAACGACCTGGCCGGCGTGCCGACCCACCGGCGTGGCTTCGCGCTGATGTTCCAGGACGGCCAGCTCTTCGAGCACCTCGACGTCGCGGCCAACATCGCCTATCCGTTGAGGCTGAGGCGCCGGAGCCGGGCCGCGCAGCGGGAGAGGGTGACCGAGCTCCTGGAGCTCGTCGGCCTGCAGGGGTACGCCGAGCGCCGGCCGGCCACCCTGTCGGGAGGTGAGCGTCAGCGGGTGGCCCTGGCCCGTTCGCTCGCGGTCGACCCGAGGCTGCTCCTCCTCGACGAGCCGCTGACCGCCCTCGACCGCGGCCTGCGCGAACGGCTGGCCGGCGACCTGCACGACATCCTCCGATCGGCTGGTGCCACCGCGATGCTCGTGACCCACGACCAGGAGGAGGCCTTCGCCGTGGCCGACCGGATGGCGGTGATGCGCGACGGCGAGATCGTGCAGAGCGGGACCCTGGACGAGGTGTGGAGCCGCCCGGCGGACGGGTGGGCGGCCCAGTTCCTGGGCTACGCGACCGTGCTGACCGGCGCCCGTGCTCGTCGGCTGCGCGAGCTCGCGGTGCCCACGGCGAGCTGGGAGTCCGTGGCGCTGCGGCGTTCGGCCCTCCACGTGACACCCGAGGGGGCACTCACGGCGCGGGTGGAGGAGGCACGTGTGACCCCCGACCAGGTCCGGGTGCAGCTCGACGTCGAGGGCGTGGGTTCGCTGCCCGCTGTGGCGGACCCCGGCACCGACGTCCGGGTGGGGGCACAGGTGCGTGTGGCCCTCGACACGTCCAGGATCGCGCCCGTGCCGCTGGAGCAGTAGGCATCGAACCCTAGACTTGCCCCTTGTGAACCGGCGGGCCTATTCGACGATGGTGACCATCGCTCTGGTCATGGGTGCTCTCGCGGTCTTCACCAGTTTTGCGGTGGACCGGCCGCTGCGCGATCCCGACGGCTTCCTCGGCCCGGCCTGGGTGCGGCTTCCGATGCTGGTCCTGGGTGCGTTCGTCGCCGACATCGTGCCGCGGACCCTGTGGCGCACGCGCGGGAGGGTCGCCCAGTTCCGCGGCGAGGCACGCCTGCTCATTCGCGAGCACTGGACCCGCGACCGCATCACGCTGGTCGTCCTGGGGCTGATCTGCTTCTACGTCACCTACGTCAGCTATCGGAACCTGAAGAACTTCCTGCCCTTCGTGCGCTCGCGGGGCTCCCGGGTGCGGGGCGACTACGAGCTGCACTCGCTCGACCGGTGGCTGCTCTTCGGGCACGACCCCTCCGTGCTGCTGCACAACCTGCTCGGCACCACGGTCTCCGCACACGCTCTCTCGTGGATCTATCTGATCTTCCTTCCGATGGTGCCGATCTCGGTGACGATCTGGCTGGTCTGGTCGCGCAACGTGAGCTTCGGCTACTGGTACGTCACGGCCCAGTGCATCTGCTGGACGCTGGGCACCGCCAGCTACTACATGATCCCCACGCTCGGTCCGAACTTCATGTTCCCCTTCCTCTACCAGGACCTGGACGCCACCGGCGTCTCGGCGTTGCAGTCCGCTCTCTACTGGGGCAGACGTGGCGTGCTCAACGATCCCTTGGCGAGCGGGGTCCAGTCCGTGGCGGGCTTCGCGTCCCTGCATGTCGGCGTCACGCTCCTGATGGCCCTGGTGGCGCAGTACACCGTGCGCCACCGCCTCATCAAGATCGCCCTCTGGACCTACATGGGCCTGGTGGTGATCTCCACGACGTACTTCGGCTGGCACTACATCGCCGACGACATCGCGGGGGCGGTGATCGCCTTCATCTCCTTCTACCTCGGTGGCCTCGCGACCGGGCAGAGGTTCGACGAGCACGGGCGACACTCGCATCCGACGACCACGACCAGCGACGTGCCCGTCGACGCGGACACGGCCTGACCGTCCCGGTCGGTTCACCCTGCCCGGATGCGACGTTCTCCCCACTTGTCGGGTGGCTGGAGTGACCTCTGAGGCGGGTGTGACGGAAGTGATTGGTGAGTTACAACGGTGTAGTTGTCAAGTCGACACGCGTATTACAACTTTGTAATTATGTTAAAGGTGTTCCATGTGGGGCCTGTGACGCCTAACGTCTGTTTTGTCTCGTGTCGCGGGGAAGCGATGCGGGACCCACTACGAAGGGATATGTCCGGTGCGCCCCGTTGCACGCCTGGCTTTGGCAGCCGCCACGACGATCGCGATGACGCTTCCGCTCACCGGGGTCGCGACTGCGGACGAGAAGCCCAGCCCTCACGGCAGCAGCAAGGGGTCCGCCGTACCCAGCCAGGCCCAGGTCGACCGGGCCAGGGCGGAGGTGGCGACCAAGAAGGAGAGCGTGGCCCAGCTCGAGTCGGCGCTCGCAGCCGCCACCGCCCGGATGGAGACCGCCTCGGTCGCCGCCGAGGCCAGCGCCGAGGCCTACAACGGCGCCATGTGGCGCCTCGGCGAGGCGCGCACAGCCAGCACCCAGGCCAAGCTGCAGGCCGACCAGGCCGCGCAGAGCGTGGAGCGCCAGCGGTCCGGGATCGTCACCCTGGTCACCGACAGCTACCAGAACGGGACCGAGCTCAACACCGCCACCGCGATGATGAGCGACGAGGGGCCCAAGGGCCTGATGAACCGCTACGCCGTCGTCGAGAGCGCCGGGGACTCGATGGAAGCGCGTTACGACGCCTTCCGGGCCGCGTCCGCGCAGGCGAAGGCCTATGTCGCCAAGGCCGCCAGGGCCCAGGGCCGGCAGGAGGCCCTCACCGCCGAGGCCAAGGACCTCGCCGTCGCCGCCGGGCAGGCAGCGAGCGCAGCGGGTGCCGCGGCCAACCAGATCTCGGACCAGAAGCAGCAGCTGATGGTCGCAGTCGCCAAGGCCGAGAACATCTCCCTCGGACTGGCCACCCAGCGTCACGATGCCCTCGAGCAGATCGCCAGGCAGAAGGCAGCCGCGGCCAAGCGCGCCCTGGAGGCGGCCGAGCAGGCCGCGCTGAAGAAGGAGGCGAGAGAGGCCAAGAAGAAGGCCGCCGACGCCAAGCCGACGCACTCCTCCTCGAGCGGGGGCGACACCAGCACAGGCGACATCACCAGCAGCCCGGTTGGGACTCCGGCCCCGCCGCCCGTCGCGAACCCCGCGCCCAACCAGGCGGTCGCCGTGCAGCGCGCCATCGCCTACGCCAAGCAGCAGCTCGGCAAGCCCTATCTCTGGGCCGCAGCAGGGCCGGACCGGTTCGACTGCTCCGGCCTGACCATGCGGGCCTGGGGCACGGCCGGGGTGGCACTGCCGCACTACTCGGTCGCACAGTTCTCGCAGAGCACCCGGGTCTCGATGGCCGACGCGCGACCGGGGGACCTGCTCTTCTGGAGCAACGACGGCAGCCCCAGCGGCATCCACCACGTCGCCCTCTACCTGGGCGGCGGGCAGTTCATCGAGGCTCCGCGCACCGGTCTGAACGTGCGCTACAACTCGATCTACACCTGGTACCCCGACTTCGTCGCTCGCCCCTGACCTGTGCTCGCCGGGCCCGGGTGACCACCATGGGGGAACCGATGTCGGGTCCGATCGTGATGCGGCAGAGTGCCCTCATGGCCGACCACGCACAGCCCGACGTCGATGTACCAGCCCTGACCGCGCTGCTTGACGGCACCTACGCCGAGGTCCGTGAGATGACCCGCAAGCACCTGGTGGAGCACGCCAGTGTGCTCGACCAGGCGATCGAGCTGCCCCTCGCAGAGTTCCGCGAGCGGGTCCTGGAGCTGGTGCGTGAGATGGCGCGGAGCGGAGCCACCGGCCTGGGCTTCCCCACGGAGTACGGCGGGGGCGGCGACATCGGCGCCTCGGTCGCGGGCTTCGAGACGATGGCCTTCGGTGACCTCTCCGTCCTGGTCAAGGTCGGCGTCCAGTTCGGCCTCTTCGGCGGCGCGATCCTGCAGCTGGGGTCCAAGCACCACCACGACGCCTACGTCGCCGACCTCGTCACGGGCGAACTGCTCGGCTGCTTCGCGATGACCGAGACGGGCCACGGCTCCAACGTGCAGGCGCTGGGGACCGTCGCGACCTACGACGTCGAGACGCAGGAGTTCGTGATCACCACGCCTGACGACCGCTCGCGCAAGGACTACATCGGCAACGCCGCCGCCCACGCCCGGCTGGCCGTGGTGTTCGCGCAGCTGGAGCTCGGTGGCCGATCCGAGGGGGTGCACGCGTTCGTCGTACCCATCCGCGACGAGGACGGGAGCACCCTCGACGGCGTACGCATCGAGGACGACGGGACCAAGATCGGGCTCAACGGTGTCGACAACGGGCGGCTGTGGTTCAGCATGTTCACCCGCGGCACCCGCACACCCTCGAACCACAGCCGCCCGTTGTCGACACCGTTGAGCCCGATCTTGGTCCCGTCGTCCTCGATGCGTACGCCGTCGAGGGTGC
>JBKJON010000459.1:0-9790 GCA_046595715.1 Marmoricola sp. | reverse complement strand
TTCGCGATCTTCCACCTGATGACGCACGGCTTCTTCAAGGCCAACATGTTCCTCGGCGCCGGCTCGGTCATGCACGGCACCAACGACGACGTGAACATGCGCCACTACGGGGCGCTGCGCAAGGCGATGCCGGTCACCTTCCTGACCTTCACGATGGGCTACCTTGCGATCATCGGTTTCCCAGGCTTCGCGGGCTTCTGGTCGAAGGACAAGATCATCGAGACCGCCCTCGCCCAGAACCCGATCCTCGGCATCTGTGCCCTGCTGGGTGCCGGCGTCACCGGTTTCTACATGACGCGCCTGATGCTGATGACGTTCTTCACCAAGGAACGCTGGGAGCCCGACGTACACCCGCACGAGTCGCCGAAGGTGATGACCATCCCCCTGATCGTGCTGGCCGCGCTCTCCGTGCTCGGTGGCTTCCTGCTGCTCAACGACTGGATCGTCACGTTCCTGTCCCCCGTGACCGGCATCGCCCCCCACGAGGAGCCGCCGCTGCCCGCGATCGTGATCACGATCCTGGCCGTCCTGGTCGTCGCCGTCGGCGTCGCCCTCGCGTGGTTCCTGGTCGGCAAGAAAGACGTGCCGCGTGAGGCGCCGAGCAAGGTCTCGGTGTTCACCGCGGCCGGCCGCAACGACCTCTACGGTGACGCGTTCAACGACCTCGTGATCATCGAGCCCGGCACGAGCTTCACCGAGGGCCTGGCCAGCTTCGACCGCGGCACCGTGGACGGCGGCTTCACCGGCTTCTCCTCGGCGCTCGCCGGTCTCTCCGGTCGGCTCCGGATGGTGCAGAACGGCTTCGTCCGCTCCTACGCGCTGTCGCTGCTTGCCGGCGCTGCCCTGGTCCTTCTCGCGCTCGTGGTGGTGAACCTCGGATGAACCTTCCCTGGCTGACTCTTCTGCTGCTCCTGCCCATCATCGGGTCCCTGGTGCTCGTGTTCATGCCTGCGCGCGAGGGCTCCGCCCTGCCCAAGCAGGTCGCGATCGCCTTCTCGGTGCTGACGCTGGCCCTCGGCATCGGCCTCGCCGTCGGGTACGACGCCAGCGGCGGCTACCAGTACACCGAGGAGACGAGCTGGATCAAGCTCTTCGGTGCCCACTACTCGTTGGGCATCGACGGCATGGGGCTGACCCTGGTCCTGCTGACGGTGATCCTCACGCCCGTGGTGATGCTCGCGTCGTGGAACGACGGTGACACCGGTCGCTGGGGGGCCAAGGGCTTCTTCGCCTGGATCCTGGCGCTCGAGGGACTCTCGGTCGGCGTCTTCGCCGCCACCGACGTGTTCTTGTTCTACGTCTTCTTCGAAGCGACGCTGATCCCGGTCTACTTCCTCGTCGCCGGCTACGGCGGACCCGACCGCGTCCGCGCGGCCGTGAAGTTCCTGCTGTTCTCCCTGGCCGGCGGGCTGATCATGCTCGCCTCGGTGATCGGGCTCTACGTCGAGTCGGCGAAGACCTCAGGCGGTCCGACGTACCTCATCTCCGAGCTGCAGGACATCGACTTCGGCACCTCGGTCGGACGCTGGATGTTCGTCGGCTTCTTCATCGCCTTCGCCATCAAGGCACCGATGTTCCCGGTGCACACCTGGCTCCCGGACACCACCGAGTCCGCGACGCCGGGCACCTCGGTGCTGCTGGTGAGCGTGCTCGACAAGATCGGCACCTTCGGGATGATCCGGTTCTGCCTCGAGCTGTTCCCGGAGGCCTCGCGGTGGGCGACCCCGGTCGTCGTCGTACTCGCCATCATCAGCATCCTGTACGGCGCGTTCATGGCGATCGGCTCGAACAACATCCCGCGCCTGATCGCCTACACGTCGGTCTCGCACTTCGGGTTCATCGTGCTGGGCATCTTCGTGATGAACAGCCAGGGCCTCGCCGGCGCGAACCTCTACATGTTCAACCACGGTCTCTCGACCGCGGCGCTGTTCCTGGTCAGCGGGTTCATGATCTCCAGGCGCGGCTCGGCCCTGATCAGCGACTTCGGCGGCGTCGAGAAGGTGGCTCCGGTCCTGGCCGGGCTGTTCCTGGTCGCCGGTCTCTCCTCGCTGTCCCTGCCGGGTCTCTCGCCGTTCGTCTCCGAGCTCCTGGTGATGGTGGGTGCGTTCGTCTACTCGCCGTGGGCGGCTGCCTTCGCGGTGCCGGCCATCGTGCTGGCCGCGATCTACATCCTGTGGATGTACCAACGCGTCATGACCGGCCCGGTCCGGGCCGGTGTCGTGGGGATGAGGGACCTCAACGTGCGCGAGGTGTCCTCCCTCGCTCCGCTGCTGCTGCTGATCGTCGTGCTCGGGTTCTTCCCCAGGCCGCTCCTCGACGTGATCAACCCGTCGGTGGAGCACACCATGACCGAGGTCGGACTGCGTGACCCGCAGCCGACCGTGACCGAGGGGGAGGTGGCCAAGTGAACGGCTTCGAAGCTCCGCACATCGAGTACTTCACCGTCTCGCCCATCCTGATAGTCCTCGGTGTTGCCGTGCTCGGTGTCCTCATCGAGGCCTTCGTCCCGCGCACGCGTCGTTATGCCATCCAGGTCGTGCTCGCCCTGGTCGGTCTGATCGCCGCGATCGTCACCACGGTGATGGTCTTCAAGGACCTCAACCCCGGGTCGGACAAGCCGAAGACAGGCGACATCGTCGCCGAGGGAGCGCTCGCCGTCGACGGCCCGGCGCTGTTCTGCTGGCTGCTCCTGCTGGTCCTCGCCGTGCTCAGCGTGATGCTCTTCGCAGAGCGTCGCCTCGAGGGTGGTGTTACCTCCTTCGCCGGCCAGGCCGCCGCGTTGCCGGGCACCGAGGCGGAGCGCCAGGCCTCGACCCAGGGCCTCGAGCACACCGAGGTCTTCCCGCTGATGATGTTCGCGGTCTCCGGGATGCTGATGTTCCCGGCGGCCAACGACCTGCTCACCATGTTCGTCGCGCTGGAGGTCCTCTCGCTGCCGCTCTACCTGCTCTGCGGCCTGGCCCGACGTCGCCGCCTGCTGAGCCAGGAGGCGGCGATGAAGTACTTCCTGCTCGGCGCCTTCAGCTCGGGCTTCTTCGTCTACGGCATCGCGCTGGTCTACGGGTACGCCGGGTCGATGGGCTTCGCGCAGATCGCCGAGGCGGTCTCCGCGCAGACCGGGAGCGAGGGTCTGCTGCTCGGTGGCATCGCGCTGATGGCGGTCGGCCTGCTGTTCAAGGTCGGCGCCGTGCCGTTCCACTCGTGGACGCCCGACGTCTACCAGGGCGCGCCCACCGCGGTGACCGCGTTCATGGCCGCCAGCACCAAGGTCGCCGCCTTCGGTGCCCTGCTGCGGCTGTTCTACGTCGCCTTCGGCGCCAACCGCACCGAGTGGCTGCCGATGATGTGGGTCATCGCGATCCTGACGATGGTGGTCGGCTCGGTCCTGGCCCTGACCCAGACCGACGTCAAGCGTCTGCTGGCCTACTCCTCGATCGCTCACGCCGGCTTCATCCTCACCGGCTTCCTGGGGATCCGCTCGCTGGCCGAGGTGCCCGGGGGCAGCCTGACCGGCGTCTCCGCGGTGCTGTTCTACCTGACCACCTACGCCTTCACCACGATGGCCGCGTTCGCGATCGTCACCGTCGTCCGCGACAGCGGCGGGGAGACCACGTCGCTTGCGCGTTGGCAGGGACTGGGCAAGGAGTCGCCCCTCGTGGCCGGCACCTTCGCCTTCCTGCTGCTGGCGATGGCCGGCATCCCGCTGACCAGTGGCTTCACCGGCAAGTGGGCGGTCTTCGCGGCCGCTCTCGCCGCCGGCGCCTGGCCCGTGGTGATCGTGGCGGTGCTGGCCTCGGCCGTCGCGGCGTACTTCTACGTCAAGGTGATCGTGCTGATGTTCTTCTCCGAGCCGATCGGTGAGGGCCCCAGCGTGACCGTCCCCAGCATCCTGACGAGCACCGTGATCGTGGTCGGCACGACCGTGACCCTGCTGCTCGGTGTCGTCCCGGGCGCCCTGATCGACCTCCTCGGGCGCGTGGGAGTATTCATCAGGTGACCACCCCACGCAATCGCGCGCCGCAGTCCTCGGTGTCGTGCGGGGTCACGGGCGCACCCCTCCGCCGGGCCTGCGCATGAGCTCACCGTTGGCGCTGCCCATCGTCGACCCGGAGCTCGAGGCGCGCCTGCGCGCAAGGATGGACGAGGTCGAGGAGGCACTCGGCGGGCACATCCGCAGCGAGGCCGGTTTCGTCACCGAGGCCGCGCGACACCTGCTGGATGCGGGCGGCAAGCGGTTCCGGCCGTTGTTGGTGCTACTGGCCGCCGAGACGGGTGACGCCGGCCGTGACGGCGTACTCACCGCTGCCTGCGTCGTGGAGCTCACGCACCTCGCCTCGCTCTACCACGACGACGTGATGGACGAGGCGGACCTGCGCCGCGGTGCCGAGTCGGCCAACGCCCGCTGGGACAACCACGTCGCGATCCTCACCGGCGACTTCCTGTTCTCCAAGTCCTCCGAGCTGACCGCCGAGCTAGGCGCCGACGCCGTCCGCGTCCAGGCGCGGACCTTCTCCCGGCTCGTCGAGGGCCAGATCCTCGAGACGCTGGGTCCCACCGGTGACGAGGACCCCCTCGAGCACTACCTGCGGGTCGTGGCCGGCAAGACCGGCTCGCTGATCTCCACCTCCGCCCGCTACGGCGCCCGCTTCTCCGGCGCCCCGCGCGACGTGGAGGTGGCGCTGACGGAGTACGGCGAGAAGGTCGGCGTGGCCTTCCAGCTCTCCGACGACATCCTCGACGTCGCCTCCGAGACCGAGGTCTCCGGCAAGACACCCGGCACGGACCTCCGAGAGGGCGTCCCCACCCTGCCGGTGCTGATCGCCAAGCGATCCACCGACCCGGCCGACGCCCGCCTCCTCGAGCTCCTCGAGTCCGACCTCACCGACGACGCCCTGCACGCCGAGACCCTCGCCCTCCTCCGCGCCCACCCCGCGATGGCCGAGGCCCGCGCCTACGTCGTCGGCCTCTCCACCGAGGCCAAGGAGCTCCTCAAGGTCCTTCCCGACGGCCCGGCCCGCACCGCCCTCGAGGGGTTTGCTGACGTGGTGGCTACCCGGTCAAGCTGAAGGGTTGGTGGTTTTTCTGGTTAACCAGAAAAACAGCCACTTACCACACGTTGCAACGTGGGGATTCGCATGTTTTGTGGGGTCAGTACGTCGGCCGGATCTATCTTTCAGGCCGCTGCCGCAAGTCGCAACATGCGTCGGGTGCGCTCGGCCGTCGTACGTGGGTCGTACAGGTTTTGCCAGATGTAGCGGATCATCAGCCAACCGGTGATCTCTCGCAGCCGGTCCTCGCGCTTCTTCTCCCTGAACACGGCCTCACCCGGGTCGTGGCCTTCGTTCAAGAGCCGGCCGTACTTGATCTTGCCGTCGAACTCGCCGAAGAGGCGAAAATCCGGCCAGGCGAAATCGGTGATGCCAACCAGGATGCCGTCCTCGTCGTAGACCTTGAACTGGAGCTGTGGCTCAGGGAGGTGTTGGCTCCACATGAGGTGCCGGCTGAGGCTTTCGCCCAGAGACTGAGCACCCGGTCTCGCCAAGCGAAGGGTGATTTGAAGCTTGCGTGAGTGGGGTGAGCGCGCACGTCTGGAGTAGGCGAGCCAGACCGACTCCTGCGTTCCCAGATCGAGGTCGAACACCGAGTCGAGGATCCCTACACCGCTGGCAACACTGGTGAGGGAGGCGGCTCCTACGGCACAGGTCTCCGGCCCAAGGAGCAGTCCTTCTTCCTTGGCGAAGATGTCATCGCTGTGCCACGCGTCCGCGTGGTAGACGACGTCGGGAAGAATCCGCGCCGACGTCTTGTCCAACCTGGTCACGTGGACCTTGCTGAGATCGGGTTTCCACATGCGCAGCCCGTGCTCGGCAGCTCCGGAGGTATGGCTGAGCGCCACCTTGTTGCCATGGGTCAGCTGCACGGCCTGCGACTTCATGCGGTGCTGGCCGACGTCATCGGTGGTTCTCCAGGTGTCCCGCGGCACGTAGGCACCCTGACGGACTTTCGAGAGCACGCCCTCGTGGACGGCCTGGCTCAGATCGCGGTCGCGATAGCCGTGCTCAACCGCCTCCCGGCGTAGGAAGAGACCGTTGGGATGCAAGTTGAAAAGTTCGTCCATGCGGCCACAGTCGGGCGAACGGATGAAGTCAGCGAGCACCGCTACCGCCGATTGTGGATTGCCAGTCCGGCTCAACACCTGTGCACGTGAAACGGTTCAGGGTCGGTCGCCGTACTGACACCAAGTTCTTCACAGAAACCAACGTTGCAGCATGGGGTAAGTGGCAGTTTTTCTGGTTAACCAGAAAAACTGCAGCCCTCACACCGCACTGGCGTCGGCAGCCGCCCGCAACTGCCGGCCACGGTTCCCGAGGGCTTCGAAGGTGAAGATGACCAGGGCGAGCCAGACGAGGGAGAAGCCGAGCCACTTCACCGGGGTCATCGCCTCGTGGAAGACGAGGAGGCCGAGGGCGAACTGGATCGTGGGGGCGAGGTACTGCAGCAGCCCGATCGTCGTCATCGAGACCCGGATCGCGGCGGCGCCGAAGCAGATCAGCGGGACCGCGGTGACCAGGCCGGTCGAGGCCAGGAGCAGGGAATGCGAGAGGCCGGCGGAGGAGAAGGTGGAGGACCCGTCGGCCCCGAGCCAGACCAGGTAGCCGAGCGCGATCGGGAACAGCACCATCGTCTCGAAGGTGAGGCTCTCGACCGCCTCGACGTTGGCCTTCTTCTTCGCCAGGCCGTAGGTACCGAAGGAGCCGGCCAGCAGGAACGCGATCCACGGCGGGTGGCCGTAGTCGACGGTCAGGCCGATCACCGCCAGAGCCGCGATCCCGATCGCCGTCCACTGCCAGGGGCGCAGCCGCTCCTTGAGCACGACCACGCCGAGCAGCACCGTGACGAGCGGGTTGATGAAGTAGCCGAGCGAGACCTCGACCACGCGGTGGTTGTTCACGCCCCAGATGAAGCCGCCCCAGTTGACCCCGACCACCACCGACGCGAGGCTCAGCAGCGCGAGCAGTCGCGGGCTGCGCAGGATCGCCCGGAGCTGCGTCGTACGACGGAGCGCGAAGGTGAGCGCGAACATGACCACCAGCGACCAGCAGATCCGGTGCGCCAGGATCTCGACGGCACCCGCCGGCTCGAGGAGCGTCCAGTAAAGGGGAAAGACCCCCCACATGCCGTACGCCGCGGCCCCGAGCAGAAATCCACGCCGTTCCTCACTCACCTCCGGAGCGTAGACGGGCGTAGGTTCACACACATGGCCGGGTATACCGTCGAACGCAGCATCACCGTCAACGCCCCGTCGCACCGAGTGCACGGGCTGGTCAACGACTTCCACCACTGGACCGCCTGGTCCCCGTGGGAGGGCCTCGACCCCGCGCTGCAGCGCAGCTACAGCGGTCCGGACCAGGGGATCGGTGCCCACTACGTCTGGTCGGGCAACCGCAAGGCCGGCAGTGGGAGCATGGAGATCACGGGGTCCACGCCGGAGGCCGTCGAGGTCGTCGTCAGCTTCCTCAAGCCCTTCAAGGCCACGAACCTCAGCACCTTCCATCTCGAGCCCAGTGGCTCCGGGACGATGGTGCGCTGGGTGATGACCGGGCAGCAGAAGGGGATGATGGCGGTCTTCGGCCGGTTCGTCAGCATGGACCGGATGATCGGCCCCGACTTCGAGAAGGGGCTCTCCCGGCTCAAGGCCGTGGCAGAGGAGAACCCCTGACGCGGTCCCGTCGTACGCCGACCGGCCGCCCGGGTTGTCGCGGTTGGTGACGCGGGGTAGACAGGCCTGATGGCTACCTACGCAACCGTCAACCCCGCGACCGGTGAGACCCTCGAGGAGTTCCCCACCCTGGACGGCCAGGGGGTGCAGGACGCTCTCGCTCGTTCCCACGCCGCCTTCAGCACCTGGCGCGCGGTCTCGCCCGAGGACCGCTCGGCCGTGCTCAGCAAGGTCGCTGCGGCGTACTCCGAGCGCGAGGACGAGCTGGCCCGGATGATCGCCCTCGAGATGGGCAAGCCCGTGCGGCAGGCCGTCGGCGAGGTCCAGCTCTCCGGCGCCATCTACCAGTGGTACGCCGACCACGGGCCCGGCCTGCTCGCGGACGAGAAGCTCGACGTGCCCGGCGCGGAGGAGAGCGTCGTCCGCAAGCTTCCGGTCGGCTCGCTCATCGGCGTGATGCCCTGGAACTTCCCCTACTACCAGGTGGCCCGCTTCGCGGCACCGAACCTGATGCTGGGCAACACCATCCTGCTCAAGCACGCACCGAGCTGCCCGCGGTCCGCGCTGCTGATGGAGGAGATCTTCAACGCCGCCGGGCTGGTGGAGGACGCCTATGTCAACATCTTCGCCACCAACGACCAGATCGCCGACATGATCGCCGACTCGCGCGTGCAGGGTGTCTCGCTGACCGGCAGCGAGCGCGCCGGTGCGGCCGTCGCCGAGGTGGCGGGGCGCAACCTGAAGAAGGTGGTCCTCGAGCTCGGCGGGTCCGACGCCTTCATCGTGCTCGACTCCCAGAACCTGGACGCGACCGTGAAGTCGGCCACCCGCGGGCGGATGTCCAACACCGGCCAGGCCTGCAACGCCGCCAAGCGCTTCGTCGTGACCGAGCCGCTCTACGACGAGTTCGTCTCCAAGCTGACGGCCTCGTTCGCCAAGATGGCCCCGGGCGACCCGATGGACGCCGGGACCGCGCTCGGTCCGCTGTCGTCCCAGACTGCCGCCGACACCCTCGCCGGGCAGGTCGACAAGGCCGTCGCCCAGGGCGCCACCGTTCTCACCGGGGGCAAGCGGGTCGAGGGCCCCGGGGCGTACTTCGAGCCCACGCTGCTCGCCGACGTCACCCCTGACATGGACGCCTACTCCGAGGAGCTGTTCGGCCCGGTCGGCGTCGTCTACAAGGTCGCGTCGGCCGACGAGGCCGTCGACCTGACCAACTCCTCGGCGTTCGGACTGAGCGGGTCGGTGTGGAGCAGTGACGAGGCCCTGGCCCGTGAGGTCGCCGATCGCCTCGACGTCGGGATGGCCTTCGTCAACGAGCACGGCACGACCCTGCCCGGGCTCCCCTTCGGCGGGGTGAAGCGTTCCGGCTTCGGCCGCGAGCTCGGCCACTGGGGCATGGACGAGTTCGTCAACAACAAGCTCGTCCGGGTCTCGAAGGCGCCGGTCTCGAAGGGGTGACCCTCAGAGAACGGTCCAGGTGTCGCCGCCGCTGATCAGGCTCGTGAGGGCCTGGCGCTGGTCGTCCTGGCCGGCGGAGGCGGTGGCGATCTGGGCGCGCGCCTGGTCGTCGTACGTCGGCCGGTCGACCTGGCGGAAGATGCCGATGGGCGACTGGTGCAGCACCCCGGCGTCGGTCAGCCGGGACAGCGCGAACGCGGTCGTCGGGTCGTCGTGGTGGGCGTCGTGGACCAGCAGGTCCTCGTCGGCCACCTCGGCGGTGTCGACCACGACGACGCCGCCGGTGGCGGAGCGGGCGATGCCCTTGGAGGGCAGGCCGTCCTCGCGCGGGTTGCCGAACTTGATCGGCTGACCCTGGATGAGCGGGATGATCGCGTCGGCCTTGGTGTCGGGGTTCTTGATCGCGTCGAACGCGCCGTCGTTGAAGATCGGGCAGTTCTGGTAGATCTCCACCAGTGAGGTGCCCCGGTGGGCGGCGGCCGCGGCGAGCACGCCGGTGAGGTGCTTGCGGTCGGAGTCGATGGTGCGCGCGACGAAGGTGGCCTCGGCGCCCAGCGCGAGCGAGACCGGGTTGAAGGGGTGGTCCTCCGAGCCCGGCAAGGTCACCAC
>JBKJON010000340.1:0-23983 GCA_046595715.1 Marmoricola sp. | reverse complement strand
CACCGCGCGGCCCGACGGGGTGGCGGCGGGGTGGTGGACCAGGGTGGCGACCACCTCGCCCTCGGCGTCGGGGCGGAGATCCAAGGTCTCACGGGTGTACGGCGCCCCCAGCAGGTCGATCTCCGGCTCGGGCATAAGTCGATCCTGTCACGTCACAGGAGCCCACGACCGAACTCGCCGACGAGGGCGGCCCCGCTCCCCACCAACAGCACGCCGGCGACCTTCAGGGCGATCCCGTAGCCCGCGTCGCTGAGTCGCTGCCGGCCCCGACCGGCGAGCAGGGCGACGACGATCTTGGCGCCCACCAGCATCAGGTAGAAGGCGGCCACGAAGACCACCGCGCCGGAGGGTTCGTCACGCCAGGCGGCGAGGGTCAGCGGGCCCAGGGCGGTCGCCCAGGCCACCCAGGGGTGCGGGCTGAGCAGGTTCACCAATGCGCCCTCGCGCAGTGCCCTCCACGTCGACGGGGGGCGTTCCTCGCGGGCCTGGCTCAGGGAGGCGGTGCGGGCCTCGCCCCACGTGCGGACTCCGAGCCAGCCCATGAACAGCCCGCCGGTCACGCCGATCACTGCCAGGGCCGTGTCCGGCACCTGTCCCAGCACGAGCAGCGTGAGCGTGACGACGACCAGGTCGGAGACGAGAGGTGCACACGCGACGATCACCCCCGCCCGGGTGCCGGAGCGCAGGGCGGAGGTGATCGTCAGGAAGAGCAGCGGACCGGGGCTGATGCCGGCGGTGAGCCCGATGGTGGCGCCCAGGACCAGCCCGTCCACGTAGTAGTGCTACTTGCTGGCGTGCGTGGTGTCTTCGACGACCGATGACGAGGCGTCTTCCTTGGCCTTGCCCGGCTGGGCGCCGGGGGCGCCGGCGTCGATGCTCTCGCGCACCAGCTCCTCGATCTTCTTGCCGGTGTCTGCGTCGACGTTCTTCCAGTACTCGAAGGCCCGCTCCAGGACGTCACCCTCGACCCCGCCGAGCAGGTGGCCGGCGACGGTCCTGACGAAGTTCGCGCGGATCTCGTCGTCCCAGACCTCGCGCACGAGCATGCCGGCCTGACCGAAGTCGTCATCGGCCTCACGCAGGGTGTAGGCCTGACGCACCATGGAGCCGTCGGTCTCCCAGCCGTCGCTGACCGCGCCGACCTCGTCGGCGTACCCACGCCCGAACGTGTTCGGGGCGTAGACCGGGTCGTCCGAGCGGTGCTCGTAGGCCATCGGACCGTCCTGGGTGTAGGTGTTCATCTCCACCTTCGGACGGTTGACCGGGAGCTGCAGGTAGTTCGGCCCGATGCGGTAGCGGTGCGTGTCCGCGTAGGCGAAGGCGCGACCGAGCAGCATCTTGTCGGGGCTGAAGCCGACGCCCGGGACGGTGGCACTGACATCGAACGCGGCCTGCTCGATCTGGGCGAAGAAGTTGTCCGGGTTCTTGTTCAGGGTCATGGTGCCGACCTTGATCAGCGGGTAGTCCTGGTGCGACCAGATCTTCGTGAGGTCGAACGGGTTGTAGCGGTAGGTCTTGGCGTCCTCGTAGGGCATCACCTGGATCGACAGGGTCCAGCTCGGGAAGTCGCCCTTGGCGATCGACTCGGAGAGGTCGCGTCGGTGGAAGTCCGCGTCCTCACCGGCGATGCGGGTGGCCTCGTCGTCGCTGAGTCCCTCGACGCCCTGGTTGCTGTGGAAGTGGTACTTCACCCAGCTCTTCTCGCCGGCCTGGTTGACCCACAGGTAGGTGTGGGAGCCGTAGCCGTTCATGTGGCGATAGGTCTTGGGGATGCCGCGGTCGCCCATCAGGTAGGTCACCTGGTGGGCGGACTCCGGGTTGAGGCTCCAGAAGTCCCACTGCATGTTGTTGTCGCGCAGGCCGTTGCCACCGCGACGCTTCTGCGAGCGGATGAAGTGCGGGAACTTCATCGTGTCGCGGACGAAGAACACCGGGGTGTTGTTGCCGACCAGGTCGTAGTTGCCCTCGGAGGTGTAGAACTTCAGCGAGAACCCGCGGGGGTCGCGCCAGGTGTCCGGGGAACCCTGCTCGCCGGCCACGGTGGAGAAGCGCGCCAGCATGTCGGTCGTGGTGCCCGGCTGGAACAGCGCCGCCTTGGTGTAGGCGCTGACGTCCTCGGTGGTCTCGAGCACGCCGAACGCACCGCTGCCCTTGGCGTGCACGTTGCGCTCGGGGACCCGCTCGCGGTTGAAGTGCGCCATCTGGTTCAGGAAATGCACGTCGTGCAGGAGGATCGGTCCGTCGGGACCGATGGTCAGCGAGTTGCGGTCACTCGGGGCCGGCGCGCCGGTGTCTGTCCGGGAGCCGAGGTGGGCCTCCGCCGAGGGCGCGGTCGCGACCGAGGTGTCGGACGGCTTGGGCAGGTCTGTCATTGCTCACTCCTTGTTGTGGTTGATGCCGGTTCACTGGTCGAGGACCGGTGCTGTCCTTCAAGGCATGCAGGGCACGTACCCCAATAGGTCACTTCGGCCTCATCGACGACCAAACCGTGGGTCGTGGACGCGTCAAGGCACGGGGCTGCCCCGGTCGCGCGGTCCACGTCGTGGACGGTGCCACAGCCGCGGCACACGAGGTGGTGGTGGCTGTCCCCGGAGCGCAGCTCGTAGCGCGCCACCGAGCCGGTGGGCTCGACCCGTCGGGCGAGCCACGCTCGGCGAGGACGTTGAGCACGTCATGCACGGCCTGGGTGCAGACACCGCCGAGGTCACGGCGTACGACGTCCAGGACGGTGTCGGCACCGGCGTGCGGGTGCTCGACCAGGGCAGCCATCACGGCCAGGCGCGGCCGGGTCACCCGCAGTCCGGCACCCCTGAGCAGCTGCTCGCGAGAGGGGGGGTGTGACGTCGTGGGGCATTGCCTCGACACAACCACTCAGTCTGGAACGAGTCAAGTAACGGGGAGTGAACCCTCAGCCCGGCAGCTGGTGGACCCGCCCGGCGTTGGAGGCGTGTTCTGGCCGGTCGCAGATGGACGACCGTGGACCTGTGAAAGCAGCGGTCTCAGTGCCGGTAGGTCCCCTGCAGGATCGCGCGACCTGCCGTCTTGAACGCCAGGTTGAAGCTGACCACGGCGGGGGAGGCGTCGGAGTCGACCCCGAGGGTCTCCTGGTTCACCGCGTGCACCACGAAGTAGTAGCGGTGGTCCTGGTCACCCTCCGGCGGGGCCGCACCGGTGAAGGCCTTGGTGCCGGCATCGTTGCGGCACATGAACGCGGCGCCCGGCAGCGCAGCGCCCACGGCTCCGGCACCGGCGGCGAGCGAGGTGACGTCGGCGGGCAGGTCGACCAGCACCCAGTGCCAGAAGCCTGACGGGGTCGGGGCGTCCGGATCGAAGCAGGTCACCGTGAAGCTCTGGGTGCCCTCGGGAACCCCGCTCCAGGACAACTGAGGCGAGGAGTCGCCGCCGGAGCCCACCTGCGCGTCCCCGAGGGGCTGTCCGGGAGTGACGTCGTCGCTGGTGACGGTGAACGACGGGACGGGGGGCAACAGGTCGTAGGGGTCTGGGTGCACGGGGCGGTCGAGGCTCATGGGCCCGAACATAGTCCGCAGGGTGAACCCACCAAACCCGCCGGCGCCAGGCAGTCCGCACAATGGTCCCGTGACACCGTCCCCTCAGCCACCCGGCGACTTCCCGACCTACCCGGCCGGCCTGCGTCTTGCCGGCCGCCTGGTCCTCGTCGTCGGCGGCGGCAACGTCGCCCAGCGCCGGGTGCCCACGTTCATCGCCGCCGGCGCTGACATCCTGCTCGTCTCGCCGGAGGTGACCCCGGCCATCGAGGGGCTGGTCGGGTCCGGGGAGGTGACCTGGGCGCCGCGGGAATTCGAGGACACCGATCTCGACGGGGCCTGGTACGTCATGGCCGCCACCGACGACCTCGAGGTCAACCAGCGGATCAGCGTCCTCGCCGACGAGCAGCGCATCTTCTGCGTGCGGGCGGACGACGCCTACGCGGCCACCGCCTTCACCCCGGCCGTGGGCACCCACGACGGCGTCACCATCGCGGTCATGGGCAGCGCCGCCGCGGACCGCAACCCGCGTCGTTCCGCGGGCGTTCGTGACGAGATCGTGGCCGCCCTCCGCGAGGGTTCGATCGCCTCTCGCCACCACACCGATCGGGCTCCTGGCGTGGTGCTCGTGGGGGGAGGCCCGGGCGACCCCGAGCTCATCTCGGTGGCCGGCCGCAAGGCGCTGATGGAGGCGGATCTGGTCGTGGCCGACCGGCTGGCACCTCGTGAGCTGCTGGCCGACCTGCCCTCCGACACCGAGATCATCGACGTGGCCAAGCTGCCCCGTGGGCGCTCGGCGACGCAGGACCAGATCAACCAGATCATCGTCGACGCGGCGCTCGCCGGCCGGCGGGTGGCGCGGTTCAAGGGCGGGGACAACTTCGTCTTCGGGCGTGGCTTCGAGGAGGTCCTCGCCTGCCGGGAGGCGGGTGTGCCGGTCACGGTGATCCCGGGTATCAGCAGCCCGCTCGCGGTGCCGGCCATGGCCGGCATCCCGGTGACCCACCGGGGCGTCACCCACGACCTGACGATCGTCTCGGGGCACCTGTCCCCGGGGCACCCTGACTCGCTCGTGCAGTGGGGTGCGCTCGCCAGCCTGCGTGGCACGTTGGTGCTGATGATGGCCGTCGACAACGCCCCGATGATCGCCGAGGTCCTGCTGCGCGGGGGCCGGGCCGCCACGACACCGGTGGGCATCGTCTGCGACGGCACCATGCCCACCGAGCGCACGGTGCTGACGACCCTCGGCGAGCTGGCCGCGGCGATCACCAGCGAGGGGGTCAAGCCGCCCGCGATCATCGTGGTCGGCGAGGTCGTGGGAGTGGCCTTCCCCGACCGCTTCCCCGATCAACGCCCGGGTCATTCCTCGGGCGCCTCCTGACGTGGCCACGTTCGTCGAGATCTCAGACCCGTCCGACCCGCGTCTGGCCGACTACCGGCACCTGCGCGACGTACACCTCCGTCAGTCCATGGAGGCCGAGCACGGACTGTTCCTGGCCGAGGGCGAGAAGGTCGTACGACGGGCCGTGGCCGCCGGCTTCCCGGTACGGTCCCTCCTGATGGCCCCGCGCTGGCTGGAGGGGCTGGCCGACGTGATGGAGGCGACCGACGCTCCCTGCTACGTGCTGCCCGAGGCGCTCGCCGAGGAGGTCACCGGGTTTCACGTCCACCGCGGCGCCCTGGCCTCGCTGGCTCGGACGCCGCTGCCGAGCGTGGGTGAGATCCTGGAAGGGGCCCGGACCGTCGTCGTGTGCGAGGAGATCGTCGACCACACCAACCTGGGGGCCGTCTTCCGCGGTGCGGCCGCCCTGGGGGTGGACGCCGTGCTGCTGGCGCCCCGGTGCACGGACCCGCTCTACCGCCGTGCGGTCAAGGTCGCGATGGGCGCTGTCTTCGCGCTCCCGTGGACGCGTCTGCCCGACTGGTACGACGCCCTGCCGCTGCTCGGTGAGCACGGCTTCACCACGGTCGCGCTGACGCTGGCCGAGGACTCCGTCCCGATCGACCAGGCGGTGGACGGCCTCGACAAGGTGGCCCTCGTCCTCGGCTCCGAGGGACACGGGCTCTCGCCGCACTGGGAACACACCGCGGACCGACGAGCGATCATCCCGATGCGCGCCGGCATCGACTCGCTCAACGTGGCCGCGGCCGCTGCGGTGGCCTGCTACGAGACGGCACGTCGAAGAACTCACCCAGAGGCCCAGGTCCCCGGCTACGGTCGCAGCGCCGCCCCGTCCGTGCCGGAAGCGGAACCCTCGACGACCGGCCAGCCACCCGGGTAGTCCGCTGCGGACTCCTCCATCTCCTTGCGGAGCTTCTTGCGCGCCCGGTTGTTGAGGCGGTCACCGAACACGGTCCCGTGGGTGTGGTCGGTCTCGTGCTGGAGGCACCGTGCCAGCAGGCCGTCGCCCTCGTAGGACACGGCCTCGCCGTCGAGACCGGTGCCGCTCACCCGTGCCCAGTCAGGACGAGCACACTCCACGAAGGCCCCCGGGTAGGACAGGCAGCCCTCGTCGCTGTCGTCGAGGTGCCGGGCGCGGCCCTCCGGCAGCTCCACCACGGGGTTGCACACCACGCCGCGGTGAAGTGCCCCCGAGTCGTCGGGGCAGTCGTAGACGAACACCGCGAGATCGACCCCGATCTGGCAGGCGGCGAGGCCCACGCCGTCGGCGGCGTACATCGTGGCGACCATGTCGGCGACCAGGGCACGCAGCTCCTCGTCGTAGGACGTGACCGGGCGGGCCGGGCGATGCATCACCTGTTCGCCCCAGCGGACCACGCTCCGCACGGTGCCGTGTCCCGGCAGCTCGACGGAGGTGGGGGACACGGGCGCAGCGCGCTCCTCGGGTTCGGTGCCGGGCATGGCGAAATCCTAGGGCGTCGTCGGAGGGCGTGACCCGCGACACGTTCGGATGGTGTGGCGCAGAGTGTAACTCCGAGTTACATTTTTACGCATGTCATCGAATCCCGTCAACGAGCCGCAGAAGCTTCCCTGGAGCCTGTTGAGGGCCGGCGGCCGGCACGGGCTGTCCGACGCCGAGAAGCGCGACCCGATCGGGCTGGCGGTGGCCGCCCTGAACAGGATCGCCTCCAGCGACCTCCTCGACTCGCTCGGCCTCCGCAGGGCCAGTGAGAGAGGGGTCTACCGGGTGACCAGCGCCGGTTTCCGTACGGCGGGGAAGGTGGGCCGCACCTTCGCCCGGGCGGGCCGGGCGACCCAGGGCAGCCGGGTCCCGGCGATGAGGGACACCGGCCTCTTCGACCTCACCCCGGGTGAGGACGAGCAGATGCTCGCCGACGTCGTCGGGCAGTTCGCCCGGGAGCTGCTCCGTCCCGCCGCGAGTGCGGCCAACGAGGCGTGCACCGCACCGGACGAGCTGCTCAAGGCCTCCACGGAGATCGGCCTCCCGATCCTCGGCGTACCCGAGGACCTGGGCGGTATCGCCACCGAGCGCTCCGCGATGGCCGGCACGCTCGTCCACGAGGCGCTCGCTCACGGCGACATGGGCCTGGCCGTCGCGGCGCTCGCCCCGGGCGCGGTTGCCACCGCGCTCTCCCTGTGGGGAAGCGAGGAGCAGCAGTCGACCTACCTGCCCGCGTTCACCGGCGACGAGGTTCCGTCGGCGGCGCTCGCGCTGAGCGAGCCCACCGCCCTCTTCGACCCGACGACGCCCGCCACCGTGGCCACCCCTGACGGTGACGGTTTCGTCCTCAACGGCGTCAAGTCCGGTGTCGTGCGCGGCGCGGCCGCCGAGCTGTTCGTGGTCGGTGCACAGCTGGACGGCAAGCTGCAGCTGTTCGTCGTGGAGTCCTCTGCCGCAGGCATCACCATCGAGTCCGACCCGTCCATGGGCCTGCGCGCCGCGAGCCTCTCGCGCCTCGTCCTCAAGGACGTCGCCGTGGAGAAGATCGCGCTGCTGGGCGACGAGTCGTCGTACCTCGAGTGCGTGCGCCTCTCCCGACTCGCCTGGTGTGCGCTGGCCGTCGGCACCGGGCAGGCCGTCCTCGACCACGTCACGCCCTACGTCAAGGAGCGCCAGGCCTTCGGCGAGCCGATCGCGCACCGTCAGTCGGTGGCCTTCATGGTGGCCAACATCGCGATCGAGCTGCAGGGCATGCGCCTGGTCACCTACAAGGCGGCCAGCCGGGTGGCGCAGGGGCAGCCGGCTGCACGTGAGATCGCCCTGGCCCGCAGGCTCTGCGCCGAGCGCGGCATGCAGATCGGGCTGGACGGCGTACAGCTCCTCGGCGGGCACGGCTTCGTCAAGGAGCACCCGGTCGAGCGGTGGTACCGCGACCTCAGGGCGATCGGCCTCATGGAAGGAGCGGTCCTGGTCTAGGTGGCCCGGAGACGCCTCGTTCCTCGGCTCCTCAACCCCCGTCCCAGGAGGACACACCCATGATCAACCTCGAGACCCCCAAGAAGATCCGGCCCCTGGTCGACCAGGCTCACCAGGTCGCGATGAACATGCTGCGCCCCATCTCGCGCAAGTACGACGTGGCCGAGCACTCCTACCCCAAGGAGCTCGACATGCTGGCCGCCATGATCGACGGCATCAGCGAGTCGGGTGCCACCGGCGGTGCTGGTGCTGCCGGGGTCCGCCGGGACGAGGAGGCGGAGGACAAGAAGGGGGCTGACGGGCCGGCCAACAGGAACGGCGCCAACCTCGCGTCCGTGCTCTCCGTGATGGAGATGTGCTGGGGCGACGTCGGCCTGCTGCTCTCGATGCCCCGGCAGGGACTCGGCAACTCCGCCATCGCCTCGGTCGCCAACGACGAGCAGCAGGAGCGTCTCGCCGGCACCTGGGCCGCCATGGCGATCACCGAGCCCGGAACCGGGTCGGACTCCGCCAACATCGCGACCACCGCGCGCAGGGACGGGGACGAGTACGTCCTGAACGGCGAGAAGATCTACGTCACCTCCGGTGACCGCGCCGACAGCGTGGTCGTGTGGGCCACCCTCGACAAGAGCCTGGGACGCGCGGCGATCAAGTCGTTCGTGGTGAAGAAGGGCAACCCCGGCATGGTGGTGGAGCGACTCGAGCACAAGCTCGGCATCCGAGCCTCCGACACCGCGGTGATCATCTTCACCGACTGCCGCGTCCCAGCCGAGGACCTGCTCGGCTCACCGGAGGTCGACACCAGCCAGGGCTTCGCCGGCGCCATGGCGACCTTCGACAACACCCGACCGCTGGTGGCCGCGATGGCCGTCGGCTGTGCACGGGCCTCCCTCGACCTCACCCGCGAGATCCTGACCGGGGCGGGCGTCGTCATCGACTACGACAGGCCTGCCCTGACCCAGTCGGCCGCGGCGGCGACGTTCCTCCAGCTCGAGGCGGACTGGGAGGCGGCGTACCTCCTGACCTTGCAGTCGGCGTGGATGGCCGACAACCGCCAGCCCAACTCGATGCAGGCCTCGATGGCCAAGGCCAAGGCCGGCCGGGTGGGCTCGGACGTCACCCTGCGCTGCGTGGAGCTCGCCGGCACGTTCGGCTACTCCGAGGTCGAGCTCCTCGAGAAGTGGGGCCGTGACTCCAAGATCCTCGACATCTTCGAGGGAACCCAGCAGATCCAGCAGCTGATCGTGGCCCGCCGGCTGCTGGGGCTGAGCTCGGGGGAGCTCAAGTAGCGGGGTGGATGTCTCGTGGACGTCGCGTTGGGAACGGTTTGACTCGGGCACAAGCCCTCGTGCTCCAGGACTCAGGCAGGGCGGTGGCCCGGGTGCCACTGGTGGCGACGGGGTGCGCAGCCCGCTCGACGGCTCCGGCCGGCCGGCGCCCTCAGCCGACCCGGGCGCCGGGACCGGGGGCCGCCACGAAGAAGTCCGGCTCGCCCCAGCCGCGCGCGATGAACGCCAGCGCGACCGCGGACTGCACCGCGTTGACCCGCTCGAGGGGCACGAGGGCGATGGCCGACCCCCCGAAGCCGCCCCCGGTCATGCGGGCCCCCAGAGCCCCGGCCTGGCGGGCGGTCTCGACCGCCACGTCGAGCTCCTCGCAGGAGACCTCGTAGTCCTCGCGCAGGGACTCGTGGGAGGCGTCCATCAACGGGCCGAGCAGCGTCCAGTCGTCCGCGCGCAGAGCGGCCACGAAAGCGTCGACCCGTGCCACCTCGCTGAGGACGTGCCGCGCCCGCCGCAGCTGCGCCCCGGACAGGCTCTGGATCGCGCTCGCCTGCGCCAGCGCGCGCTTGTCGAGACCCAGGGCCTCCGCGGCGGCCCACGCTTCGTCGCGCCGGGACTCATAGCCCCCGTCGGTGAGCTCGTGGCTCACCCTGGTGTCGACCACCAGGATCGCGAGACCGTGCGCGCCGGGGTCGAACGGCACCTGCTCGCGGGCGCCGGTGGCGAAGTCGACGAGGAGCGCGTTCTCGGCCTCCCCGTAGATCGCGATGGTCTGGTCAAGGCCCCCGGTCGGGGCGCCCACGGTGTCGCTCTCCGCCCGCATGCAGGCCTCGACGAGCTCAGCGGGGGAGCGACCGAGGGCGAGCGCGTCGTCCACTGCGACGGCCACGCTGCACTCGAGGGCGGCAGAGCTCGACAGGCCGGCCCCGATGGGGACGTCACTCGAGATCTCGATCTCCATGCCCTGCTTCACCTCGAGCGCGACGAGCACGCCCGCGACGTACAGCACCCACGAGTCGGCCCCGTCGAGATCCTCGAGCGTGCCCTCCCACGACCGGTCCCCGCTCGTCACGACGAGCAGGTCGTCGTCACGCAAGGTGAGCCGAGCGGTGGTGCACTGGGTCAGCGCCATCGGCAGGCAACGCCCACCGTTGTAGTCGACGTGCTCGCCGATCAGGTTGACCCGACCGGGCGCGATCCCGACGATGGTGGCCTCGGCGTGCGGCCCGGTAGATTCGTCTCCCGTGCGATTCTCATCTGACACACGGCCACCCTATGACCTGACCTACGACGACGTGTTCATGGTGCCGAGACGCTCCGGCGTCGCATCCCGCTACGACGTCGACCTCGCGACGCACGACGGCACCGGTACGACGATCCCGCTGGTCGTGGCCAACATGACGGCGGTCTCCGGACGTCGGATGGCGGAGACCATGGCCCGACGAGGTGGACTGAGCGTGATCCCGCAGGACGTCCCGCTCGACGTCGTCGCGGACGTGGTCACGTGGGTGAAGAAGCGCCACCCGGTCTTCGAGACCCCGATCACGCTGCACGCGCACGACACCGTGAGCGACGCCCTGGCCCTGCTGCCCAAGCGCGCTCACCGGGCGGCCGTGGTCATCGAGGACGGGAAGCCGGTCGGTGTCATCACCGAGGCCGACTGCGCCGGCGTCGACCGCTTCACCCAGGTCGGGGAAGCGATGACGACCGGGATGGTGACCCTCAAGGCGTCGATGGAGCCGCGCGAGGCCTTCGACGTGCTCGCCTCCTCGCGTTTCCGCCTGGCGCCCGCGGTCGACGAGGACGGTGACCTGGTCGGCATCCTGACCCGCACCGGCGCCCTGCGCTCCACGATCTACCGGCCGGCGCTCGACCGCCTCGGACGTCTGCGCATCGCTGCGGCCGTCGGCGTCAACGGCGACGTCGCAGGCAAGGCGAGGCGTCTGCTCGCCATGGGGGTGGACTGCCTCGTGGTCGACACCGCCCACGGCCACCAGGAGCGGATGATCGAGGCCCTGGGGTCGATCCGGGAGATCGACCCGGGCGTACCGATCGTCGCGGGCAACGTCGTCGGGTCCGACGGGGTGCACGACCTGGTCGAGGCCGGGGCCGACATCGTCAAGGTCGGCGTCGGGCCGGGCGCGATGTGCACGACCCGGATGATGACCGGTGTCGGGCGACCGCAGTTCAGCGCCGTCGAGGAGTGCGCCCGAGCAGCGGCCCGGCACGGCAAGCACGTCTGGGCCGACGGGGGAGTACGCCATCCGCGCGACGTCGCCCTTGCGCTGGCCGCCGGAGCCTCCCAGGTGATGGTCGGCTCGTGGTTCGCCGGGACCCACGAGTCGCCCGGCGATCTGCACGTCGGCGCGGACGGACGCCCCTACAAGGAGAGCTTCGGGATGGCCTCGGCGCGCGCGGTCGCGAACCGGACCTCGAGCGACAGCGTCTTCGATCGGGCCCGCAAAGCGCTCTACGAGGAGGGGATCTCGTCCTCGCGGATGTTCCTCGACCCCGATCGCCCCGGGGTGGAGGACCTCGTCGACGAGATCTGCTCGGGTGTCCGCTCTGCGTGCACCTACGCCGGCGCCCACGACCTCACCGAGTTCGCCGACCGTGCCGTCATCGGCGTCCAGTCGGCGGCCGGTTTCGCGGAAGGTCGGCCGCTCCCGGGCGGTTGGTGACCGTCCCCGGCACACCGCGGCCCGATTACTCCATCCGGCTGCTTGCTTGCTAGGGTTACGGCGCTCGTCCGGGTGGCGGAATAGGCAGACGCGCTAGCTTGAGGTGCTAGTCCCCGTATTAGGGGGTGGGGGTTCAAGTCCCCCCTCGGACACCATCGAACTCCCCGGGTTCCTGCAGGCAAGGAGCCCGGGGACTTCTGTTCCCTCCTCCTGTGCACGCACCCGGCGTGGCCTGAGGCACAGTGCGCCGTAGCGCGTTGCACATGCAGTTCTCAGACTGGCCGGTTACATTTGCGGCTGCCTCGGTCCGAGGCATTCCCCCCCTGGAGGTACCCGTCCCCGTGCGTCGCAAGTTCCCCGCAGTCCTGGCCCTGACAGCGCTGCTGCTCACCTCCGCGTGTGGCGGCAGCTCCGACGACTCCTCGGCGAAGAGCAAGAGCTCGACCAGCGCGAGCCAGGCCGTCAAGGTCACCGGGGACATCGGCACCGCTCCCACGGTGAAGTTCACCACTCCGCTGAAGGTCTCCAAGACCAGCACCGAGGTCGTCACCCAGGGGGACGGCGCCAAGCTGGCCGCCGGGCAACAGGCCCTGGTCCACCTCTTCCTGGAGAACGGCACCACCGGCAAGCCCATCGGCAGCACCTACGACCAGGGGACGCCCACCTCTGTCGTGCTCGACGCCTCGAACCTGCCGCAGCCACTGGTCACCGCACTGGAGGGCAAGACGCAGGGCAGCCGGGTCGCGGTCACCTCCACCGCCGGGGAGGTGTACGGCAAGGCCGGCAACTCCCAGCTCAGCCTGAAGGCCACCGACAGCCTCGTCATCGTCTTCGACATCCTCGCCGTGCAGCCGACCGATGTCCTGAGCGGCCCCAAGGGAGCCGCTACGCCACTGCCCGCGGGCCTGCCCAAGCTCGTGGAGAAGGACGGCAAGATCAGCACGCTCGACTTCTCGAAGGCCGCCAAGAAGCCCTCGAAGAAGCTGCGGGTCATCCCGTTGGTGACCGGGACCGGACCCAAGACCACCGCGTCGAGCCTGGTCACGATGGACTACATCGGCCAGGTCTACGGAGCCAAGAAGGCGTTCAACAACACCTACACCGCCGGTAAGCCGGCCACCTTCCCGCTGGGGGTCAACGGGCTCATCAAGGCCTGGGACCAGGCGCTGGTGGGCATGCCGGTCGGCAGCCGCGTGATGCTCGTCGCCCCGCCCGGGGTCGCCTATGGCAAGGCAGGCAGCACGGACGCCGGCATCCCGAAGAACGCCACCTTGGTGTTCGTCATCGACATCCTCGGCTCGAGCAGCAGCTAGGACTCATAGGCTGCTCGGGTGGACCTCGACGCTGAGCCCCAGGAACGCGACCGGGAACGGGACCGCGATGAGGTCGGCCGTGCCCGACAGGCCCGACCGCGTGACGAGCTCGGTCGCCCGCTGCCCTACGGGACCGAGGGCGTGGAACCGGTCTCCGAGGAGCCGCTCCCGCCCGACGAGACGCTGGTCCTCGCCCGCAGCCTCCTCGAGGAAGGACGGCCGTTCTCGGCGCACGAGGTGCTCGAGGCCCGCTGGAAGTCCTGCCCGGATTCCGAGCGCGATCTCTGGCAGGGCCTGGCGCAGCTCTGCGTGGGGCTGACCCACGTGCTTCGCGGCAACGAGATCGGAGCGTTGCGTCTGGTCGAGCGAGCCGCCGGCCACCTGCTGCGCTACGAGGCGACGGACGGTCCGACGTACGGCCTGGAGCTGCCTGAGGTCATCGCCTGCGCCCGGGGGCGCGTGGCCTCGGACCAGGGCTGAGCCCACCGGCTGGCCCGCCGCCCGATCAGGGCTGGAGGTCGTGCCCGGCCAGCCAGCCCTCCGGGTCGACGGGCGCCTTGCCCGGGTGCACCTCGAGGTGCAGGTGCGGACCGGTCGTGTTGCCGGTGGAGCCGACGTACCCCAACAGCTCGCCGGCGGCCAGACGCTGACCGACCTTCACCCCGAGCTCGCTCTGGTGGCAGTACCAGAGCACGGTGCCGTCGCCGAGGCGTACGACGGTCTTGTTGCCGAAGGCGCCGTCGTAGGACGCAGCGGTGACCACGCCCGGGGCGATCGACCTGATCTCGCTGCCCTCAGGGGCGGCGAAGTCCAGACCCGTGTGCGTGCTGCTCCACAGGCCGCTGGACTGACCGAAGCGCCCGGTGAGGCGGTAGCCGGCCACGGGCAGCACCCACGGCGGCGGCTTCGCCGTCAGCCGGGTCCCGGGAATGATGCGGAAAGGCGCCACGGGCTGCGGCATGACGGCGGCAGCCGCCCGCCCAGGAGGTACGACGACCGCCGCGGCCTCGTTGACCGGCAGCAGCGTCGAGGTGGCGAGCACGCCGATCAGCAGGGTGGGCGCGCCGAGTCGGCGCAGGTGAGCGATGGTGAGCATGGCATGGGAATCCCCTCGTCGCGCCGCGGGAGATTGCCAACCCCGGGATCCCGGCACGCGCGGTGGCGTGCCTCGCTGCTCGTCAGAGGATTTCTGTGGGGGGCACACGGCGGGGGACGAGCATCGGGCGCTTCCCGCACCGGGCTGTTCTCTTGTCAGTGGCGCTGCCAGGTGCAGGCGGCGCACAGCACGAACCAAACATGCCCCCTGCTCCAGTGCAAACTGGGCCGTCGCCGAGTGTGAGGGGGGTCATATGACACTGGTGTCGTCCACGCTGCGGACGCTCCGGAGAGCGACGGAGGTCACACTCTGCGGCCGATCGACACATGACATGGCTAGGGTCGGTACAACGTCGACGAAAGGACACCTCATGGGCGTGGAAGACAAGGCCAGCAACTCGTTCAAGGACGCCAAGGGAAAGGTCAAGGAGACCGCTGGAAGGGCCACCGACAACGAGCAGCTCGAGGGCGAGGGCAAGGCCGACCAGGCTGAGGCCTCCGTCCGGGACACGGTGGAAAAGCTGAAGGACGCCGCCGGCAACGTGAAGGACGCGTTCAAGAAGTAGGACCACGGCGACGGCCCAGCACCCACTCTCGGGCCACGCGCTCCCCACCTCCCGCGAGGACCGGCCTAGACAGGTTCCGTGTTTGACGCACAGGATCGTGTGTGTCGACCACCTCGGCCCTAGCCTCGAAACATGGATGACACGCAGACACCCACTCTCGGGGTGAAGGGGATCGGGACGACCGCCCTGGGACGGTTACAGATGCGTGTGCCAGAGGAGGACGGCTTCGAGGAGGTCATGGTCGAGCGTCGATGGCCCGACATGGGCTCCGCTCGTGCCTGGTGCGAGCGCTCCGTGGAGCGTGCACCCCGCGGCTCTGCGATCCTGGAGATCCAGGTCTTCGAGGAGATCTGGAAGCACGCTCGCTCCTGGGAGACGACCAAGACCCGGCCTGTGGCCGAGGTGCTCCAGCTCGGCGTGATGAACGACGATGGCCACGTGCGCTGGTCGGAGCCCCGCTCCATGTCGGCTCGCGCCGGTTCCCGTCACCTGCTCTGAGTCGGCTCCCCCGCTGAGGCAGTATGTGGGGCATGAGTGCGCCCGACTACGACCCCGCCGCCGAGGTCACCGAGATCTGCCGTGACCTGATCCGCATCGACACCACCAACTTCGGTGACCAGCCGGGGCCGGGGGAGCGCAAGGCGGCCGAGCACGTCGCCACGCTCCTCGACGAGGTCGGCATCGAGAGCGAGCTCTGGGAGGCCGAGCCCGGACGGACGAACGTGCTGGCTCGATGGGGTGGGTCGACCGGGGACCCGGTCCTGGTTCACGGACACCTGGACGTCGTGCCCGCCGACGCGGCCGACTGGCGGCTGCCTCCCTTCAGCGGGGAGATCCAGGACGGTCAGATCTGGGGGCGTGGTGCGGTCGACATGAAGGACTTCGACGCGATGCTGCTCTCCACGGTGCGAGCCCGTGCGCGCGCGGGAATCGTCCCGGACCGGCCCCTGGTGCTGTGCTTCACCGCCGACGAGGAGGCCGGCGGGCTCAAGGGCGCCGGGCAGCTGGTCGCCACCCACCGGGAGTGGTTCGAGGACTGCACCTACGCCGTCGGCGAGGTCGGCGGCTTCTCCACGACGGTACGTGGACGACGGATGTACCTGATCGAGGCGGCCGAGAAGGGGATGGCGTGGATGCGCCTGACGGCCAAGGGCAACGCTGGCCACGGGTCGATGGTCCACCCCGACAACGCGGTCACCACCCTGGCCGAGGCCGTGGCGCGCATCGGTCGCCACCAGTGGCCGGTGCAGCTGACCCCCACCATGCAGGTCCTGCTCGGCGCCGTGGGACAGCTGGCCGGGACCGAGGCGACCCCCGAGAACGCCGAGTCGCTCGTCGCCGAGTTCGGCTCCGCCTCGCGGATGCTGGGCGCTGTCATCAGGCACACCACCAATCCGACGATGCTCGAGGCCGGCTACAAGGTGAACGTGGTTCCCGGCGCCGCGAGCGCGCAGGTGGACGGTCGCTTCCTGCCCGGACACGAGGAGGACTTCCTCGCCACTCTGCGCGAGCTCGCCGGTCCCGACATCGACATCGAGTGGATCAGCAAGCAACCCGGTCTCGAGACGCCGTACGACGGTGAGATGGCCGACGCCATGACCGCCTCCCTGCTCGAGGAGGACCCCGAGGCCCTGGTCGCGCCGTACCTCATGAGTGGCGGCACCGACGCGAAGCACTTCACCAGCCTGGGCATGCGCGCCTTCGGCTTCGCCCCGCTGCGGCTGCCCGCCGACCTCGACTTCACCGCCCTGTTCCACGGCGTGGACGAGCGGGTACCGGTGGATGCGCTGGAGTTCGGCGCCCGGGTCTTCGACAGGTTCCTGGGCAGGCTCTGACCCGGGCAAGGCCTAGACGAGGTAGGCGTAGTGCTGCCGGATGATCCGGCGGCGCAGCTGCACCCGGCGCGTGCCGTCGGGACCGAGCCGCAGGCGGTCGAGCTCCCAACCGCCGTGCTCGGCGAGCTCCACCAGCATCCGGGTGACCGCGTTGCGCGAGACCTCCCGCGAGATCAGCAGCTTGTCGAACTCGTACTCGACACCGGGGCGCAACGCCCGGCTCTCGATCCGGCGCTGCTTCGCACTGCTCATGCGGGTACTCGCTTCGCTCCGTGCACGCATGAGGCTCCTGCCGCGCTCCCTTGAATGACGAACTCGCTGCGCTCGTTCATGGGCGTTCCTCCAGATGTGCCGAGACGTCGTCCAGCGCCTGCTCGATCTCAGGAGGCAGCTCGCAGGCCTCCACCCCCAACGACTCCCTGAGCTGCGCTGAAGTGCGCGCGCCGAGGATGGGGGCCGTGACCCCGGGACGGTCGCGGACCCAGGCGAGCGAGACCTCGAGCAGCGACCAGCCCAGTCCGTCGGCTGCCCTGGCGACGGCCTCGACCACACGCTGCGAGGGCTCACCGAGATGGCGACCCACGAAGCTGGAGAAGTGGGGAGAGGCGGCACGTGAGTCCGCGGGCGTTCCGCTGCGGTACTTGCCGGTCAGCACGCCGCGGCCCAGGGGGGACCACGGCAGGATGCCCAGGCCCAGGGCCTGGGCGGCGGGAACGACCTCGGCCTCGGCGGCACGGTTGAGCAGGGAGTACTCCACCTGGGTGGAGGCGAGCGGTGCTCGGCCGGGCACGGCCCGCTGCCAGGTCGCGGCCTGGGCCGACTGCCAGCCGGTGTAGTTGCTCACCCCGACGTACGACGCCCGGCCGGTGTGCACGGCGTAGTCGAGCGCCGAGAGGGTCTCCTCCAGGGGGGCGTCGTCGACCCAGGTGTGCACCTGCCAGAGGTCGACGTGCTCCACACCGAGACGGGCGAGCGACGCGTCGAGGGCGCGGATCAGGTGACCGCGCGAGGCGTTCACGACCCGCTCGCGCCCGCGGCGGCTGATACCGGCCTTGGTGGCCAGCACGATCTCGTCGCGGGCGCACACGTCGCCGATCAGCGAGCCGATCAGCCGCTCGGCATCCCCGTCGGTGTAGCCGGCCGCCGTGTCGAGGAGGGTCCCACCGGCCTCCACGAACGCGACCAGCTGCGCGCGCGCCTCGTGCTCGTCGGTGTCCCTGCCCCAGGTCATCGTGCCCAGGCCCAGTCGCGACACCGAGAGACCGGTCGAGCCGAGAAACCTCTGCTGCATGGCCAAACGCTATCCATCACACCCAGCCCCTGGCCCATCGGCTCGCCGTTGGGGGTAGTCAGGTAACAGTCAGCCGTGCTGCGTACCCTGAGTCCTGCCATGGACTACATCGATGCCATCATCCTCGGGATCGTGGAGGGGCTCACCGAGTTCCTCCCCGTCTCCAGCACCGGACACCTCACCATCGTGGAGAAGGCCCTCGGCCTCAAGGTGGACGATCCCTCGATCACCGCCTACACCGCGGTCATCCAGATGGGGGCGATCGCTGCTGTGCTGCTCTACTTCTGGACCGACATCTGGCGGATCGCCGTGGCGTGGTTCAGGGGGGTGTTCCGCCCCGAGTACCGCGGTCACTTCGACCATCGGTTCGGCTGGTACATCATCCTCGGCTCGATCCCGATCGGGATCGTCGGCTTCGCCGGGAAGGACGTCATCGCGGGGTCGCTGAGGTCCCTGTGGTGGGTCGGTGGCGCGCTGGTGGTGTGGAGCGCGGCGATGCTCTACGCCGAACGCTTCGGCACCCAGAAGCGCGGCGAACGCGACCTGACGTTGGCCGACAGCCTCGTCGTGGGGCTGTTCCAGTGCGTGGCGCTCGTCCCCGGCGTGTCCCGCTCCGGCGCCACCATCTCGGCGGGCCTGGTGCGCGGCCTCGACCGGGTCACCGCGACCCGGCTCAGCTTCTTCCTCTCGATCCCGGCTCTCACCGCCGCCGGGCTCTACGAGCTCAAGGACGTGGTGAACAGCGACATCGGGATCGGCCCCACCGTCGTGGGGACCTTGGTGAGCTTCGTGGTCGCCTACGCGGCCGTGGCCTGGCTGCTCAGGTTCGTGGCCGGCCACTCGATCGGCTGGTTCGTGCCCTACCGGCTGGTGCTGGGAGTGACCCTGCTGGTGCTGCTGGCCAGCGGGGTGATCGGGGCCACCTAGCCCGTTCGCCCGGTGCAGGGGTGGCTCAGAGCCAGCCGGAGCGCTTGCTGATGATGAGCACGGCCAACGAGCTGAGCGCCATCAGCCCCAACGCCATCGGGTAGCCGTAGAGCCACTCGAGTTCGGGCATGTGCGTGAAGTTCATGCCGTAGATGCTGCCGACCAGGGTCGGCGCCGCGACCAGGCCGACGGCGGCCGTGATGCGGCGCATGTCGTCGTTCTGCTGGATCGAGATCTGCGCGGTGTGCGCCTCGAAGGCCGTCGAGAGCAGGCTGTCCAAGGTGTCGATGGTCTCCGCCACCCGGGACAGGTGGTCCGCGACGTCGCGGAAGTAGGGGGCCGCGTCCTGGTGGATCCCCTGCACCGAGCCCGAGGAGAACTTGTTCATGGGATCGCGGAGGGGCAGCACCGCACGCCGCATCTCGGCCAGCTCGCGCTTGAGGATGTAGATGCGCGCCGAGTCGTTGGTCCTTTCCGTGGAGAACACCGACTGCTCGACCTCGTCCACGTCCTCCTGCAGCGAGCCGGCCACCTCCTCATAGCGGTCGACGACCTGGTCGCAGACGGCGTACACCACGGCTGAGGGGCCGTGTGCCAGGACGCTGCTCATCCCCTCGAGCCGGTGGCGGGTTTCGCTGAGCCCTCCACCGGAGCCGTGCCGGACGCTGATCACGAACTTGTGACCGACGAAGAGGCTGATCTCCCCGGTCTCCACGGCGTCCTCCGCGTCGACGTACCAGAGGGTCTTCAGCACGATGAACAACGAGTCGTCGTAGCGCTCGACCTTGGGACGCTGGTGGGCGGCGATGGCGTCCTCCACCGCCAGCGGGTGCAGGTCGTAGAGGTCGGCCACCGCCTCGAGGTCCTCGCTCCTGGGGTCGTGCAACCCCACCCAGACGAAGTCGTCGGGCTCGGTCGCCCTGGCGCGCACCCCGGCCAGGTCCTGGACGTCCAGGCCCAGGTCGATCCGTTCACCCCTGCGGTACAGCGCGTTGTCCACGATCACAGTCGCAGGCTAGTCCGAACCAGCCCCCGCTACGCTCCGGGCATGGCAACGGTGATCCTCGCGCGCCACGGACGGACGGCCGCGAACGCGACCGGGATCCTGGCGGGCCGCAGCAAGGGCGTGCACCTCGACGACACCGGGACGGGACAGGCACGGGCGGCCGCGGAGCGGCTGACCGGACTGGACCTTGCCGCCGTGGTGAGCAGCCCGCTCGAACGGTGCCGGGAGACCGCCAAGATCATGGTGCCCGGACTGCGCGCGGTCACCGATCGTCGCCTGCTCGAGTGCGACTACGGGGAGTGGACCGGCCAGGAGCTGAAGAAGCTCGCCAAGGAGAAGCTCTGGCGCACGGTCCAGGCCCAGCCGTCGGGCGCGCGCTTTCCGGGTGGCGAGTCGCTGCCGGAGATGTCGTCACGTGCGGTCAACGCCGTCCGCGACCGCGACGCCGCAGTGGAGGCGGAGTTCGGAGACCACTCGGTCTGGCTCGCGGTCTCTCACGGGGACGTCATCAAGGCCATCCTGGCCGACGCCCTGGGCATGCACCTCGACGCGTTCCAGCGGATCATGGTCGACCCCGCCAGTCTCTCGGTGGTCCGGTACACCCCGCACCGCGCGTTCGTGCTCACCATGAACTCGCGGTCCGGTTCGCTGGGGCACCTGGCGAGCAAGCCGTCGAAGCGTCGTACCCGCTCCAGCGACGCTGCGGTCGGCGGTGGATCCGGTCCCTCGGACGCCCCGCCTTCGGGCACGCAATAGGCTCGCTGACATGCCTGTCGTCCACCGCTTCGACCCGCCCGAGCGCTTCGTGCCGGGCACCGTCGGCGAACCCGGCGCACGCACGTTCTTCCTGCAGGCGCGGGCCGGCAACCAGGTCACGTCGGTCTCGCTCGAGAAGCAGCAGGTGCAGATCCTCGGCGAACGCGTGGCGGAGCTGCTCGACGAGCTGATCCAGAACGACGACTCCGCCACGACGGTGCCGGCGATGACGCCGGTGGCGATGATCGACAACGCCCCTCTCGACCAGCCGATCGAGGAGGAGTTCCGGGCCGGCACGATCACGCTGTCCTGGGACGCCGGGGACGAACGTGTGGTCATCGAGGTCTTCCCGGTCGTCGAGGTCGAGGTGGAGCTGCCGGTCGAGGCCGAGGAGCAGGAGCTGCTCGACCTGCCGATCGAGGACCCTGAGCCCGACGAGCTCCTGCTGGTCCGGATGTCCGCCGCGATGGCGCGCCTGTTCGCCGCCCGTGCCGAGTCCGTCGTGGCGGCCGGACGGGCCCCGTGCCCCTTCTGCGGTGGACCGATGGATGCGGAGGGTCACCTGTGTCCCCGCGCCAACGGCTACCGGCGCACCCGAAGCTGAGCTTCCGTGCCGGCCACCGATCCCTGTCAGCTGCTCGAGCCCCGGCTGGTCGTTCTGGGGCGGATCATGCCCGCGTCGAACCACACCTTCCTGACCCAGCTCGGTGACTCCGACATGCAGTGCGTCTACAAGCCCAGCTCGGGGGAGCGACCCCTGTGGGACTTCACCGACGGCACGCTGGCGGACCGGGAGTACGCCGCGTGGGTGGTCTCGGACCACCTGGGCTGGGACATCGTCCCGCCGACGGTGCTGCGCGACGGTCCTGCGGGCCACGGCATGGTGCAGCTGTGGATGGACTCCGAGGAGACCCCGCCCGGGCAGCCGGGCACCGTCGACGTCGTCGCGGAGGGGCCGGTGCCGCCGGGTTTCCTGCACGTGCTGGACGCCAGCGGCGCCGACGACGAGCCGGTGATGCTCATCCACGAGGACTCCGACCCGCTGCGGCGGATGGCGGTGTTCGACATCATCACCAACAACACCGATCGCAAGGGCGGACACGTCCTGGCGATGGCCGGGGGACACCGGCACGGCGTCGACCACGGCGTCTGCTTCCACACCGAGGACAAGCTGCGCACGGTGCTGTGGGGGTGGGCGCGGCAGGACCTCACCCCGATGGAGCTGGCCGGGGTGGAGTCCGTGCTGACCGGGCTGGACGCCGACCTGCGCGACTCCCTCGAGGCCCTGCTGACCGTCCGTGAGGTCGACGCGATCGCGCGGCGCTGTGAGCGGTTGCTGCTGGTGCGGTCGTTCCCGGTGCCACGTGGTGGTTGGCCCTCGATCCCGTGGCCGCCCTTCTGAGGACGGCCGATAGGCTCGTCGAATGCGTGCGTGGACCTCACCCGGTGGCGTGACCGGGACAGCTGCCCTTCCGGCGGACGTCCGGGGACCCGCGGTGCGGGTCTTCGACAGCTCGACGCGCGCCCTGCGTGAGGTGTCCCCGACAGACGGCCCCGCCCGGATGTACGTCTGCGGCATCACGCCGTACGACGCGACGCACATGGGCCATGCGGCGACCTACGTGGCCTTCGACCTGCTCAACCGTGCCTGGCGCTCAGCAGGTCTCGACGTGCGCTATGTGCAGAACGTCACCGATGTCGACGACCCGCTGCTCGAGCGGGCGAAGGCCACCGGTGAGGACTGGATGGAGCTCGCCGAGCGCGAGACCGAGCTGTTCCGCACCGACATGGAGGCGCTACGGGTGTTGGCGCCGGACGCCTACGTGGGCGCGGTGGAGGCGATTCCCCAGGTGGTGGCCATGATCGAGCGGCTCGAGCTGGCCGGCAGTGTCTACGACGTCGATGGCGACCTCTATTTCTCGGTGACCCGCGACCCCGCGTTCGGCGAGGTGTCGGGCTGGAGCCGCGAGGAGATGCTCCGCGTCTTCGCGGACCGCGGTGGCGATCCCGAGCGTCCGGGCAAGAAGGACCCTCTGGACTGCCTGCTGTGGCAGGCCGAGCGCCCCGGCGAGCCGGCCTGGGACTCCTCGCTGGGCCGCGGCCGGCCCGGGTGGCACGTGGAGTGCTCCGCCATCGTGCGGGAGCAGCTGGGCTCCACGATCGACGTGCAGGGCGGCGGCAGCGACCTGGTCTTCCCGCACCACGAGATGAGCGCCTCGGAGGCGCAGGTGGCCGACCCCGGTCCCCGCTTCGCCCAGGCCTACGTGCACGCCGGCATGGTCGGCCTCGACGGCGAGAAGATGTCGAAGTCCAAGGGCAACCTGGTCCTGGTCTCCACGCTTCGCGAGAGCGGTCTCGACCCGATGGTGATCCGGCTGGTCCTGCTGGGGCACCACTACCGCGGCGACTGGTCCTGGGACGAGGCCGACGTCTCGGCCGCCGGCGGCCGCCTGGACAAGTGGCGCGGCGCGGTGGCCAAGGGAGCCGGGGCCCCGACGCAACACCTGGTGACCGACGTCCTGTCGGCCCTCGCCACCGACCTGGACGCCCCCTTCGCGCTTCGTCTGATCGACCACTGGGCCAACACCACCGACTTCGGTGACCAGACCGAGCCGGGCGCGGGCGAGGTCGTCCGGGCGCTGGTGGACTCCGCCCTCGGCGTGCGGCTCTAGGACGCTGCCCACCGGCTACTCGTCGGGGGTGTCGCGCCGCTTGAGGTAGCGCTCGAACTCCTTGGCGATCGCCTCGCCGCTGGCCTCGGGCAGCTCGGCGGTGTCCTGGCTCTCCTCGAGGTTGCGGACGTACTCCGCCACGTCCTCGTCCTCCTCGGCGAGCTCGGCGACCCCCCGCTCCCAGGCACGGCTGTCCTCGGGCAGGTCGCCCAGCGGGATCGCGGTCTCGAGGAGGTCCTCGACCTGGGCGAGCAGCGCCAGGGTCGCCTTGGGGCAGGGCGGCTGCGGCAGGTAGTGGGGGACCGCGGCCCAGAACGACACCGCGGGGATGTCGAGGCGCTGGCAGGCGTCCTGCAGCACCCCCACGATCCCGGTCGGTCCCTCGTAGGTGGCCGGCTCCAGCTTCAGCCGGTCCTCGAGGTCGAGCTCGGTGGCGGTGCCGCTAACCTGGATGGGGCGGGTGTGCGGCGTCTCGGCCAGCATCGCCCCGAGGGTGACCACGACCTCGACCCCGAGGTCGTCGGCGCAGGCCAGCAGCTCGGCGCAGAACTGGCGCCACTTCATGTTGGGCTCGATGCCGCGCAGGAGCACCACGTCACGGTGCGAGCCGGGCGGCCGGGCGACGTACAGCTGCGTGGTGGGCCACGTGATCCGCCTCATGCCCTCGTCGGTCGTCCCGACCAGGGGCCGGTTGACCTGGAAGTCGTAGAAC
>JBKJON010000294.1:0-3602 GCA_046595715.1 Marmoricola sp. | reverse complement strand
CAGCAGGTGCAGGAGTTCAAGTCGATGGTCAAGGCGATGCACACCGCCGGCATCGAGGTCATCCTCGACGTGGTCTACAACCACACCGCCGAGGGCAACCACCTGGGACCCACGCTGAGCTTCAAGGGCATCGACAACCCGGCGTACTACCGGCTGATGGAGGACGAGCCTCAGTACTACATGGACTACACCGGCACCGGGAACTCCCTCAACGTCCGGCATCCGCACTCGTTGCAGCTGATCATGGACTCGTTGCGCTACTGGGTCACCGAGATGCACGTCGACGGGTTCCGCTTCGACCTCGCCTCCGCCCTGGCCCGCGAGTTCTACGAGGTCGACCGCCTCGCGACCTTCTTCGAGCTCGTGCAGCAGGACCCGATCGTGAGCCAGGTCAAGCTGATCGCCGAGCCCTGGGACGTCGGCCCCGGGGGCTACCAGGTCGGCAACTTCCCACCCCAGTGGACCGAGTGGAACGGCGCCTACCGCGACACGATCCGCGACTTCTGGCGCGGAGAGCCGTCGCTGGGTGAGTTCGCCTCGCGCATCTCGGGCTCCTCCGACCTCTACGAGAACTCCGGCCGACGCCCGTTCGCCAGCATCAACTTCATCACCGCCCACGACGGCTTCACCCTGCGCGACCTCGTGTCCTACAACGAGAAGCACAACGACGCCAACGGTGAGGACAACAACGACGGAGAGAGCCACAACCGCTCCTGGAACCACGGCGCCGAGGGACCGACGGACGACCCGAAGATCCAGGCCCTGCGCGCCCGCGAGCAGCGCAACCTGCTCGCCACGCTGCTGCTCAGCCAGGGCGTGCCGATGCTGCTGCACGGTGACGAGATGGGTCGCACCCAGCAGGGCAACAACAACACCTACGCCCAGGACTCGGCGATCTCCTGGGTGCACTGGGACCAGGTCGACAAGCCCCTGACCGAGTTCACGGCCGCGCTGATGCGACTGCGGCACGACCACCCGACGTTCCGCCGCAAGCAGTTCTTCACCGGCACCGCGGTCCGCAGCGGGGAGAAGCTCGACGACATCGTCTGGCTGCACCCCAAGGGCCACCCGATGGAGAACGGCGACTGGGAGAGCGGCAGCAAGACCCTGGGGATGTACCTCAACGGCCACGGCATCGCCGGCCGTGACGCCCGCGGCAACCGGATCCTCGACGACCACTTCCTGCTGTTCTTCAACGCGGGGGAACAGCTCGAGCTGACGCTGCCGCCGGCGGAGTTCTCCGAGGAGTGGGACGTCATCATCGACACCGGTGGCGTGGCCGACAACGGTCGGTCCTACAAGGCCGGAGAGACCCTGACCCTGGAGCACCACTCCACCCTGGTGCTGCGTGGGCACCAGGAGCCGGAGCTCGAGCCGGACCACTCGGTCGCCGCCTCATTGGCCGGTTACGCGGCCGGCGCCCAGTAGTGGCACCCAGCAGCGACGACGTGGCCGTGGTGGCGGGCAAGGTGCCGGCGAGCACGTACCGGTTGCAGATCAGCGAGGACTTCGACCTGTTCGAGGCCGCCAGCCACCTGTCCTACCTGCACGAGCTCGGCGTCGACTGGGTCTACCTCTCACCACTGCTGGCGGCCGAGCCCGGGAGCAACCACGGGTACGACGTGATCGCCTTCGACCACGTCGACGACTCCCGGGGCGGGCCTGAGGGTCTGGCCGCCCTGTCGGAGGAAGCGCGACGCCTCGGCCTCGGCGTACTCGTCGACATCGTGCCCAACCACGTCGGGGTCGCCACGCCGGTCAGGAACCCCTGGTGGTGGGACGTGCTCGCGAAGGGCCGCGACTCGGTGCACGCCCAGGCGTTCGACATCGACTGGGACTTCGGCGGCGGACGGATCCGCGTACCGGTGCTGGGCGACGACGACGTGCCCACCGCAGACGGTCCCGTAGGGCACCTGAAGCTGGTGGCGATGGGCCCCGGGCAGGCGGGTGAGCTGCGCTACCACGACCAGCGGTTCCCGATCGCGTCCGGCACGGCCGACGACGGTGCCGACGCGACCACCGTGCACGCCCGCCAGCACTACGAGCTGGTCGGGTGGCGAAGGGCGGACGACGAGCTCAACTACCGCCGCTTCTTCGCGGTGAACACCCTGGCCGGCGTCCGGGTCGAGCTGCCGGAGATCTTCGCCTCGACCCACTCCGAGATCGGCCGTTGGTTCACCGAGGGCCTCGTCGACGGTCTCCGCGTCGACCACCCGGACGGGTTGCGCGACCCGCGCGGCTACCTCGACGACCTGGCCCGACTCACGGGCAACGCCTACGTCCTCGTGGAAAAGATCCTCGAGCCGGGCGAGGAGCTGGAGTCGTCCTGGGCCACCGCCGGCACCACCGGGTACGACGTGCTCGCCCTGCTGGACCGGGTGCTCACCGACCCCGCCGGGCAGGAGCCGCTGGACGCCCTGGAGACGCGCCTGCGGGGTGCTCCGCTGGACTGGGAGGCGCTGGTCCTCGCGCGCAAGCGTGACGTCGCCGACCACGCCTTGCGCAGCGAGACCAACCGGATCGTGCGGGAGCTGCCGCCCGTTGCGTCCCTCGAGACCGACGAGGAGGTCCTGCAGGACGCGGTCGCGGAGCTGCTGGCCTGCTTCCCCGTCTACCGCTCCTACCTCCCCGAGGGCCACTCCCACCTGGACGAGGCGTTCGCGCTGGCGCGGCGTACGCGCCGTGACCTGGCCTCCGTGCTCGACCTGCTCGCTCCCGTCCTCGGCGACCCCGAGGCCGCGGCCGCCGTGCGGTTCCAGCAGACGAGCGGCATGGTGATGGCCAAGGGGGTGGAGGACTGCTCCTTCTACCGCAGCTCGCGCCTCACCTCGCTCAACGAGGTCGGCGCCGACCCGGGTGTCTTCTCGGTGACCCCTGCCGCGTTCCACGACGCCATGGCGACCCGGCAGCGCGTGTGGCCGCACGCGATGACAACGCTCTCGACCCACGACACCAAGCGCGGCGAGGACGTCCGGGCCCGGATCACCGTGCTCGCCGAGCTGCCGGAGCTGTGGGCCGAGACGCTGGACGAGCTGCTCGCGCTGGTCCCGCTCCCGGACCCGGGCTTCGCGGCCCTGCTGTGGCAGGCGATCCTCGGCGCATGGCCCGCCCGCGTGGACGGTCGGCCACCGGCGGACCTGCGCGAGCGGTTGCACGGGTACGCCGAGAAGGCGATGCGTGAGGCCGGGGACCACACCACCTGGACCGACCCGGACTCCTCCTACGAGGACGCGGTGCACGCGGCCGTCGACGCGGCCATCGACGACAGCGGGGTCCAGCACGTGCTGACCGCTCTGGCCGAGCGGGTGGCCGCCGCCGGGTGGAGCAACGCGCTCGCCGCCAAGCTGGTCGCGATCACGGCTCCGGGGGTGTGTGACGTCTACCAGGGCAGCGAGCTGTGGGAGCAGAGCCTGGTCGATCCGGACAACCGGCGACCGGTCGACTACGAGCTGCGGGCTGCGCTGCTGGCCCGTGCTGCCGGGACACCGGCCCGGCCGACCGGTGTCGACGACGACGGGCTCGCCAAGCTCCAGGTCACCAGCACGGCCCTGAGACTGCGCCGCGACCGGCCCGAGCTGTTCACCGGCTACACGCCGCTCGAG
>JBKJON010000194.1:0-5267 GCA_046595715.1 Marmoricola sp. | reverse complement strand
GTTGCTGGTCGCGTGCAGCGGGATGTGCTGGCCGACCCAGTTGTGCGGCTGCAGCGCGGAGGGGCCGGCGACCTGGTCGAGGTAGAGCGCGCTGTTGCCGCTCAGGGTGGCCAGGTTGACCGTCTCGCCCGTCGCGGCGGCCAGCTGCTTGCACAGTGGGCGGGCCTCCTGCACGACGTCGAGCCGCGCGCTCGTGGCACCCGCGAGACGGAGCAGGCCGACACCGAGGCGGTACTTGCCGCGACCCTCGACCTGCTCGACGAGGCCGTGCTGCTCGAGGGTGGCGACCAGCCGGAAGGCCGTGCTCTTGTGGACCTCGAGGGCCGCGGCGAGCTCGGTGACCCCGGACTCCCCGCAACGGGCCAGGATCTCCAGGATCCTCAGAGCGCGGTCCACGGACTGCACGCCGACGGCAGACTCGATGACCGGGTTGCTCATGGCGCAACCGTAGACCTGCTGACGCAACCCCGCCAGCAACGACCGGGGATGGGATGATCCTGGGCGACGGTACGCCTGCGGGCGTTGGCAGGACATGCGGGAGGCAGGGACACAGATGCAGGCGAGGTATGCCGGCCAGTGCGTGGCGTGTGCGGAGCGCATCGAGCCAGCAGCCGAGATCGCTCGTTCGGCGGACGGGTCGACGTGGGTGCACGCCGCGTGTGCGGGCGCCACCCTGCCGGCCAGAGGGGCCCCGAAGAAACCGGCCGCCAAGAAGAAGCCGCCGCGTGTCCAGGCACCCGACGAGCCGGTGCCGGCGGGCACGACCGAGGTGTTCACCGACGGTGCCTGTCGTGGCAACCCCGGGCCTGGCGGCTGGGCGTGGGCGGTGCAGGACGGACCCGAGGGCTCCGGGCACGACCCCGCGACGACCAACCAGCGGATGGAGGTCCGCGCTGCCTACGAGGCCATCCGCGCCCTGCCTGGGCCGCTGGTGGTGGTGAGCGACTCGACATACGTCGTGAACTGCTTCAAGAACTCCTGGTGGACCGGCTGGCGGGCCCGCGGCTGGGTCAACTCGGCGAAGAAGCCGGTCGCCAACCGCGACCTGTGGGAGCCCCTGATCGACCTGGTCGAGGAGCGCGGCGAAGTGACCTTTCGTTGGGTCAAGGGCCACTCCGGTCACCCCATGAACGACCGGGTCGACCTGCTCGCGGTGGAGGCGAGCCACCTCGGTGGCTGAGATCCCTCGACCCCACACGGTCAGACGCGACCCATGACTGCCCCGATTCGTGCCCCTGGTGACGTGCTGGTGCACCTCCGGCGCGCACGGGACCACGTCGACCGCCACTACGCCGACCCTCTCGAGCTCGCGGGGATGGCGCGCGTCGCGGGGTTGAGCAAGTTCCACTTCCACCGGCTGTTCGCCGCGACCTACGGGATCACGCCGGCGGCGTACCTCTCGCGGCGTCGGGTCGAGCGGGCCCAGGACCTGTTGCGGGCGACCACCCTGAGCGTCACCGAGGTCTGCCATGCCGTGGGATTCACCAGCCTCGGCTCGTTCAGCAGTCGGTTCAAGGAGATCGTCGGGGAGACGCCGCGGCAGTTCCAGCGGCGATGGGGCGCCGACGCGCCCCGCATCCCGGGCTGCTTCGTGCTGATGGCGGGGCTGGTCGAGAAGCGTCCGGGCTCCGCAACCCAGGAGAAGCGCGGGCTGCCCGACGCCGATTAGCGTGGTCGCATGATCACCAACATCTCCCTGGCCAGTGTCTTCGTCAAGGACGTCGACGCTTCGAAGAAGTTCTACGTCGAGGTCCTCGGCTTCGACGAGGGGGAGGACATCCTCCTCGGCGACTACCGCTGGTGCACGGTGCGGCACCCCAGCCAGCCCGAGCTGCAGGTCCACCTGGCGATCCCGGGCCCGCCGTTCTCTCCCGAGATGGTCGAGTCCCTGAACCGGGCGCTCGACGAGGGCGGCATGAACGGCCTCGGCCTGGCCACCGACGACTGCCGCAAGCAGGCCGAGGAGCTGAAGTCCAAGGGTGTGGAGTTCATCCAGGACCCGGAGGAGCGCCCCTACGGCGTCGAGGCCGTGCTGCGTGACAACTCCGGCAACTGGATGGTCCTCGTCGAGCACAAGGACTACACCCTCGCCGACTTCGAGTAGGTGGGGAACGGGCGTCGGCCCGCCCCCGGACGTCATCCGAGCTGGTGGTCCGGGCCGCCATCTCGGATGACCTCCCGCTGGACGTCGTAGGAACTGAACCCCAGGGGCGCCGGGACGCATGACGGACCGGTCCGGGAACTCCCCATCGAGTGCCGAGCCTGCTATCTTGTCTCGCATGGTACCCAGCGGCGACGCCATGCTGAGCCACCTCCGGCGAGGTGCCCTCGAGTACTGCGTGCTGTCCCTGCTCGCCGGCCGTGAGCGCTACGGGCTGGACATCGCCCGGGAGCTCACGACGAACGGGGTGCTGATGTCGAGCGAGGGCACGCTCTATCCCCTCCTCGCCCGGCTTCGCAAGGCGGGGTCGGTCACCACGAGCTGGCGCGAGTCCACCGAAGGGCCGCCACGCCGCTACTACTCCCTCACCGCGGCCGGTGCCGCGAGCCTGGAGTGCTTCCGACCCGCATGGACCTCGTTCAGGGATGCGGTGGACGCCGCGCTCCAGACCCCAGGGGAGACCGCATGAGCCAGCAACCCACGATGCACCCGCTCGCCGAGCACTACCTCGGTGAGCTGGGCCGGCTGCTCCAGGGCATCGAACCGGCTGACCGCGCCGAGGTGCTCGAAGGTGTGCGCGAGCACCTCGACGCCTCGTTGGAGGGGACGGCCGGCACCGACGCCGACGTCCGGGCCGCCCTCGACGAGCTCGGGCCGCCCCAGGCCGTCGCCGACGAGGCGTACGCCGGCCGACCCCAGGTCGTGGCCCCGCGTGCGGTCCCAGCGACCTCGCGGGTCTGGTTGCCCATCGTGGTGACGGTGATGGCGGCCCTGACCCAGATGGTCCTGCTGGCGGTGATGGGCACGATGTCAGGGGTCTCGAGCTCCACCTCCTCCACCAGCACCAGCACGGGTCAGTCCACCTCGGTGACGGTGACCGACTTCGACGGCACGCTCGGGGCAGGCCTCGCCTCGCTCTTCGCCGCCCTGCCCTTCTGGCTGGTGCTGCTCGTCCTGGTCGTCCTCACGTCGCTGTGGACCACGCGGGAGAAGGCGGCGCTGCTGGCCCTGATGCCGGTCTCGGTCGCGGTGTTCACCGTGCTGCCGGAGATCGGCTACGGCGTCTTCGGGATCAACGGCGTCTACGCCGGCTCGTGGATCGGCCTGGCCTTCGCCGTGCTCGGCGGCGGCGCGCTCGTGTGGGTGCTGGCCGGGCGGGCCACCCGGCGGTCTGCTGAGCTGACCCGCAGCTGAGGCACCCCGGGGCGTCATACGAGCTGGTCGTTCTGGCCACCACCTCGGATGACGTCCCACGCAACGTCATGCCCCTCGGCTGTCATAGGCACCAGGTCCTATGACGCGGGCCGGCCTCGACCGCACCGGCACGCCCCGGGTCAGCGGAAGACGACCGTGCGGTTCCCGTTGAGCAGCACCCGCGACTCCGAGTGCCAGCGGACGGCCCGGGAGAGCACCTGGGCCTCGACGTCGCGACCGGCGCCGGTGAGCTGCTGCTGGTTGTGGCCGTGGTCCACGCGGATCACGTCCTGCTCGATGATGGGGCCCTCGTCGAGGTCAGCCGTGACGTAGTGCGCGGTGGCCCCGATCAGCTTCACGCCGCGGTCGAAGGCCTGGTGGTAGGGCCGCGCGCCCTTGAAGCTCGGCAGGAACGAGTGGTGGATGTTGATCGCCTGGCCCGAGAGCTGACGACACACGCTGTCGGAGAGCACCTGCATGTAGCGCGCGAGCACCACGAGGTCGATCCCGAGCTCGGCGTGCAGCGACATCAGCTCGGCCTCGGCCTCGGTCTTGGTCTCCGGAGTGACCGGGACGAGCCGGAAGTCGATGCCGTAGCTGCGGACCAGCGGCTCGGCGTCCGGGTGGTTGGAGACCACGAGCGGGATGTCGATCTGCAGGGCCCCGCTGGAGTGGCGGAACAGCAGGTCGTTGAGGCAGTGGAGCTGCTTGCTGACCATGATCAGCGTCCGGTAGGGCACCCGGGCGCCCCAGATCTCGAAGGTCATCTCGAACCGGCGGGCGACGTCGGCGAAGTCGGTCCGCAGTGAGTCGGCAGTGGTCTCGCTGCCGGACATCGTGAAGTCGATCCGCATGAAGAACCGGCCGTTGAGGCGGTCGTAGAACTGCTGGCTCTCCAGGATGTTCCCGCCGTGCTCGACCAGGAAGCCGGAGACGGCGTGGACGATGCCGGGCTGGTCGGGGCAGTCGAGGATGACCACGAAGTCGCCGGAGGGCAGTCCGGCGTTGGCAGAGGTGCGCCCGGGGGAGATGGTCATCAGTCGCCGAGCTCCTTGCGGCGACGGTTGACGAACTCCTCCATCTCGGCGCGGATGGCCTCCTCGAGGGGCGGCTGCTCGTAGGAGGTGAGCCTGTCCTGGTAGATCTTCGAGGCGCGTGCTGCGGCGTCGTTGCCGCCGTTGCGCGACCAGCGCTCGAAGTTCTCAGACGACGACAGCAGCGGGCGGTAGAAGCAGGTGCGGAACCGCTCCATCGTGTGCATCGCACCGAGGAAGTGGCCGCCCGCCCCGACCTCCTCGTGGGCGCCGAAGGCCAGCGACTCCTCGGTGATGTCCAGCGGGGTGAACTCGGCGTGCATCATCTGCAGCAGCTCGATGTCGACGATGAACTTCTCGTAGCCCGCCACGAGCCCGCCCTCGAGCCAGCCGGCGGAGTGCATCACCCAGTTGGCGCCGGCCAGGAAGGTCGGCATCAGGGTCATCAGCGCCTCGTAGCCGGCCTGCGCGTCCGGCACCTGCGAGGAGGTCAGCGAACCGCCGGAGCGGAACGGCAGCCCGAAGTGGCGCGCGATCTGGCCCGTGCACAGTAGGCCGATCCCCGATTCCGGCGTACCGAAGGTCGGCGAGCCGGACTGCATGTCGATGTTGGACAGGAACGAGCCGAACACGACCGGACAGCCTGGGCGGATCAGCTGGGCGAGCGCGATGCCGGTGAGTGCCTCGGCGATCTGCTGCACGAGCGCCGCTGGACAGTCGTCACCTCGACATGACCTACGCGCTGGCGACGCTGACCGACAAGCCGTTCATGGGCAACGTCGTCTCGGGCCCCAACGCCATCGACACGATCGAGCTCACCTCGATCCTGCTCGGCGGCAGCGCGGGCCGTGACGCCGGCCGCGCGAGCATGGAGCAGA
>JBKJON010000384.1:0-6191 GCA_046595715.1 Marmoricola sp. | reverse complement strand
CAGCCGTCATCTCCGTGACCGCATCTTGGGCGCGCCCCTCGAACCGGTTGACGATCCGCAGCACGAGGGCGAGGTCGGCATCGCCGTCCTCGAGCATGTTGCTGAGGCGACTCCGGTCGAGCACGTCGGCCCGGCCGTCCAGGGCTCCGTCTGGCTCGTCGCAGGACGTCAGGACCCTCGGCGCCCCAGGGGTCTGGTGGTCGCTCCGGTCTGGGGAGTCCGGGATCCAGCGCACGAGCGTCCTCGCGAGGAGGGCGCGGTCGACCGGCTTGAGCAGGAAGTCGTCCATCCCGGCGTTCAGGCAGCGTTGACGCTCCTCCGAGCCGGCAGCTGCGGTCATGGCGATGATGGGAGTCCGAGGGCCGACCGACTGCATGGCCCGGATCGCGTGCGTGGCGTCGTACCCGTTCATCACGGGCATCTGACAGTCCATCAGGATGGCGTCGAACCCCTCCGGCTCCTCGGCGAAGGTCGCCACGCCCGCAGCACCGTTGTCCGCGACCACGACGGTGTAGCCGATCCGCTTCAGGACCCCCTCGGCGACCATCTGGTTCACCGGGTTGTCCTCCACGACCAGGATCCTGCCCAGAGTGACGGCCCTGGACGGATCGGCGACCGGCTCGGTCCGGTCCTGGTCCGGGTCGAAGCGGCCCCCGAGCGTGGTCAGCGTGTCGAGCAGCTGCGAGGCCAGCACCGGCTTGCTCAGGAACATGTCAATGCCCGCGTTGCTGAGGAAGTTGTCGCTGGGCTCCATCGCCGAGGACAACAGCGCCAGCCGGGTGCGGTCGTGCCGCGACTCTGCGCGGATGATGCGGGCCAGCTGCTCGCCGTCGGCCCCGGGCATCATGTAGTCGAGCAGCACGACGTCGTAGGACGCCTCACGTCGGGTCGCTGCGTCCAGCTCGACCAGCGCCTCGTACGCCGAGACCACCGCTGTCACGTCCACGTTCCAGGCGGTCAGCTTCTCGGTCAGGATGAATCGGTTCGTCTTGTTGTCGTCCACGATCAGCACCCGGAGACCGGAGACGGCGCTCGCGCGCTCGTCGTCACGCCCCGAGACGTCCTGCATCGGCGCCGCCAGCACCACGGTGAACCAGAAGGTGCTGCCGACCCCGAGGTCGCTGACGACGCCGATCTCCCCACCCATGGCCGTAACGATCCGCTTGCTGATCGCGAGACCCAGGCCCGTACCGCCATACTCACGCGTGGTGGAGCTGTCGGCCTGCGAGAAGGGCTTGAACAGCCGGTCCTCGACCTCGGCCGCGATCCCGACGCCGGTGTCGGTGACCTCCACGCGCACGACGGTGCCTTCGGGGCCGTGCCCACCGGTGGCGCGGACGACGACCTCCCCGGTGGAGGTGAACTTGATGGCGTTCGCCGCCAGGTTGGTGATGACCTGCCCGAACCGGACCGGGTCGCCGCACACCTGCTCCGGCATGTCGGCGGCGCTGGAGACCAGGAGCTCGAGGTGCTTGGTGCGCGCCTGGTCGGCCACCAGTCCGACACTCTGCTCGATGACGGTCCGCGGGTCGAAGTCGACCTCCTCCAGCTCGAGCCGACCGGCCTCGATCTTGGACAGGTCGAGGATGTCGTTGATCAGGGCGAGCAACGTCCGACCCGCCTGGTCGACGCCCGCCGCCAGCCGCTGCTGGTGGGGGGTGAGCTCCGTGGATCCCAGCAGCTCGCTCAGACCGATGACCCCGTTGAGCGGGGTCCGGATCTCATGGCTCATGGTGGCCAGGAACTCGGACTTCGCCCGGGAGGCGTGCAGGGCCTGGTCCCGTGCCGCCGCCAGCTCCTCGGCGGCCCATTCCCGCTGTGCCACCGAGGCCAGCATGGTGGTCATCTGGCGCAGGAGCATCACGTCGGAGGGACGCAGCGACGTCCGGCGCGTATCGCACACGAGCACGCAGGCCAGCCGGTCACCGACCGCGACCGCCCCGCCGAGCAGCAGGGTGCCCGTCGGCCCGGGCTGCTGGATGACGCGCCGCTCGCGGCCGATGCGCTCAGCCAGCCCGCGAGCAGCAGCACGCAGCTCCTCGCTCGCCGGCTCCCAGTCCACGTCCATGTGCACCAGGTCGTCGCCACCCGGGTGCTCCGGCGCGCTGATCACCACGACCGGCCACTCGAGGTAGGGCCGGATCGTGGTGTCCGCGGACTGGAACACGTCCTCCAGCCGCTGGGCCTCGTTGGCCGCCCCGGCAATCGCACCGAGGAAGACCAGGGCGCTCTCGTTCTCCTTGCTCTCGGTGACGTCCTGGGAGGTCCCGGCCAGCCTGAGCGGAGTGCCGACTTCGTCCCGGTAGGCCACGGCGCGGGTGCGCAGCCAGCGCAGCTCGCCTACGTCCGGCACGAACCGGTATTCGTAGGTGACCGGGTCGTGGCCGTCCTCACCGGCCAGCGCCAGGGCGATGGATTCGCGGACGTGCTCCACGTCGTCGACGTAGACGCGGTCGAGGAAGTTCTCCATCGAGGGCCCGAACACCTCGGGGTCGAGTCCGTAGATGTTGAACATCTCATCGGACCACCAGACGATGTTCGTGGGCAGGTCCCAGTCCCAGTTGGCGATGCTGGCGATGTGCTGGGCCTCTTCGAACAACTGCTCGCGGCGTTCCAGCTCCACGAGCCGCTGGTGCTGGAGGGAGTGCTCACTCGCGCGGTGCAGCCACCCGCGGTGCACTCCGTCGTCGTCGATCAGCGGCGTGTGGCTCACCAGGGCCCAGACGTGGGTCCCGTCGGGACGTTGGAACTGGCAGTCGAGGTCGTTCCCGTCGCGACCGGTGTCGCGGAGCTGGTCCAGGTGCCTGCGGAGGTCCCGGCGGCCGGCCTCGTCCATCGCGTCGAACGCCGAGAATCCCACGATCGAGGCGTGCTCGAGGCCGAGCATCTCGGCCATTCGTTCGTTGGCGAACACGGTGCGCCCGTCCTCGTCCCACACCCACAGGCCGTCGGGGCAGGCACGTACGACCCAGTCCCCCAGACGTGACTGCGTCCGGGGGACCGAAGGCGGGCTTTCCGGACTCACACCCTCATACTGCCGCGAATACGCTCGCGAGGGGCGTATAGCGCGGGAAAAGCCGGTTGCCGCACTTACCGGGGACCCGGCTCACGACTCGTTGCGCGGCGTGCCGACATCCATGGAGATCACCTGCGCCGTGGGCTCGAGTCTTTCAGGACTCCCGCTGCCCCTCGAACGGGTCAATGCTGACCCGGCGACCACGACAGGGTCTGGCGGAGTCGCTCACCCAGTGCCGGCGGTGAGCGTCGGCGCGCCCTTGTTGATGGCCGTGAACGAGCTCTTCTTGGTGCTCAGACCGAGCTGCCAGTTGGCCTGGCTGTGCAGGTCGGTGTTGAAGTAGGAGAATGCGATGCCGCCATAGGTCTTCATGTCGTTGTAGGTCCGCGACATCCAGGTCGAGTCCTTCATGGCGGCCGGGTCGCTGTAGCCGGTCTCAGCCAGGCCCCACCGGACGCCCTTCGACTTCGCCCACGCGTTGATCTTCGAGAAGTAGTCGCCCTTGAAGTCCTTCCACGTCGTGATCGTCGGCTTGCCGGACTTCTTCACGCCGTACTTCTCGTAGATGTCGAAGCCAGCCACGTCGATCGTGGTGTTGGGCCACGTGTTGGCCAGGGAGTACTTCGCATCGCCGTAGAGCTGGTGGTAGCCCATCAGGATGATGCTGTAGCCGAGGTTCGGGGCAGCGGCGCGCATGATCGGCGCGATCCGGGCCTGCATGGCCTTCCACTTCTGCATGTCGCCATCGCCCTCGGGCTCGTGCGCCACGGCTACCCACACGGGGCCACCGGCGGCCTTCATCTTGGTCGCGAGGTCCTTGGCCCAGGCGTCGCCCTTGCCCGCGGCCATGTCGGTCCACGAGTAGGGCGGGTTGAAGCTCATCCACGGGACGCGGCCCTTGGCGGCGTCGGCCTTGGCGGTCCTGACCGCAGAGGAGACCGAGCCCGAACCCCAGAAGGTGCGATGGACGCCGAGCGTCTTCCCCATCGAGGACTCCCAGGGCGTGACGTCCGAGTTGGCACCATAGGTGCCCCCGACGTACGCACCACAGCTCGGAATGCCTCGAGCGGTGTGGTTGCAGCCGTTGGTCAGGTTCGCGGTCGCTGCGGTCGAGACCGGGATCGAGCCGGCGAGGGCCAGGATCAGCGGAAGCAGGACGGCAATGGACAGCAGGCGGACGTGTCGTCTTCGCATGTGGGGCTCACTTTGGGACGGGTGACAGGACGTGCCCACGGACGCCGAACCCCCGACCACCATCCATGTGGGCGGTTGGAGGCTAGCCCGATCGGACTACCCCGGTGAAACCCGGAGGACAGGGTGGACCTCGCGCCGCTTCACGCCAGCGAGCAACCCGGTTGCCTGGGCAACCATCATCTGGCCGCTCCTCGTCGCGTTCACTGACCCGCTACCCCGAAGGGTCTTGCGCGTGTCGTGGAACGGCCCAGGAAGCGCGGTTTGGCGAGCGTCGGGCGCGGCAGTCGGGGAGTGATATACACAGCTACCGTAGTATTTATGCCATTTTGGTATGCGCGAAAGGTTCTTTAAGTCCAAAATATTAGAAATACTCGGAAACCTCCCACGGCCATGACGCCGATCGAGGTCGAACTCCCGACTCGTCGGCGACCGCGAAGGATGGGGCGAGCGCGCCTCCGGGGCGCAGACACTCACCGTCGGCACGCGCCGCGAGCCGACGAGCGAAGTGGTCTAATTTACGGCACTCCGCGGTCCCCTCTGTTACGGAAGGCGAGCTGGGTCCGCCCCGGAGGCCGGCGCCAGCATCACCCTGTGTCGTCTCAGTTGCTCCGGAGCAGCACGCTGAAGCTGGCCCCGCGGGAGCTGGCCCCGTCGGCCGTCGCTGTCAGCTCACCCTGGGCACCCGCAGCCACGGCGCCGTTGCTGTCCGCCAGAAGCGCGGTCACGTGGGCGGATCCCGAGTCGGATCGGACTCCGTTGACGCGCACCGTCGGACCGGCAGGGGCCGTCCAGCCACTGGTGGTGTCGGACCGATCCGCCCAGTAGGTCACCAACCAGTCCTTGTTGCCGCTCGCGACGACAGCGGGGCTGGTGTGGGCGGCGCCCGCGGCGTTGTCGATCTTCGAGGCGGAGCTCGCGATCGGCGACGTGCCGTCGCTGCCGCGATAGACCGCCACGGAGATGTCGGACTTGGCCAAGGCCGAGGAGGTGACGGTCACCTTTGCATTGGCCGTGGTGTCAGCCTCGGTCGCAGTCCTGGTCCAGGCGCGAGCGGCCATGCTCGAGGTGCCACTCCTGTTCTCCAGGAGGGTCCAGCCCGCGGGTCCCGTGTAGGTCGGCGAGATGCTCGCGGCGGCGAAGAAGACCACCAGGGTGTCGCCGACGTTGACGCCGGCTGGCAATGTGACGGTGTGCGTCGAACGGTTGCCCGAGGTCGAGGCGGCACCCACGAAGGTGACGGTGCTGGCGAGGTTGCCCGGCGGGTCCGTCGCGGTCACGGTGGTGGTGGCGCTGGCCGCGTGGCCGTGCCCGTCGTCGACGGTCAGCGTCACGGTCCTGGTCCCGGCCGATGTGTAGGTGTGGGTCGGGTCAGGGACGGTGGACAACGTCGAGCTGTCCCCGAAGTCCCACCTGTAGGACAGCGTGTCGCCTGCGTCGGGGTCGCTGGACGTCGAACCGGTGAACGTGCAGTCCAGGTTCGAGCAGCTCGCGCCGGTGATCCGGGCCGTCGGAGCAGCGTTGGCCGGAGCGGGACTCGTCGGGTTGGCAGTCGTCGTCGTGGCGTTCGTGCCGCCCTGGCCGTCGTTGACCGTCAGGGTCACGGTCTTGGCCCCGGCGCTGGCGAAGGTGTGCGAGGGGTTCGCCGTGCTGCCGTTGGCTGTGCCGTCCCCCCAGTTCCAGTCGTAGGTCAGTGTGCCGCCGTCGGGGTCGCTCGACGAGGCTCCGTCGAACGAGCAGGTCAGGTTCGTGCAGCTCACCCCCGTGATCGCAGCCGTCGGGGCCACGTTGGCCGGCGGTGGGGCCGTCACCGTAGTGGTGACGGCGTCCGTGGCGGTGGCGCCCTGCGGGTCTCTCACGGTCAGCGTGACTGTCTTCGTGCCGGCGCTCGTGAACGTGTGTGACGCGGTGGCCGTGGTGCTGTGGGTCGATCCGTCACCCCAGTCCCAGTCGTAGGTCAGAGTGCTTCCGTCAGGGTCGCTCG
>JBKJON010000077.1:0-2603 GCA_046595715.1 Marmoricola sp. | reverse complement strand
GCAGGCGAACAACCTTCTTGGCACGGAATTGAGATCCTCGGTCGCTGTGCACGATGGTGCCCTGCGGTGAGCGCAGGGCGATCGCGTTGCGCAACGCCGCGGCGGCGAGCCCGGACTTCATCCGTGAGTCGATGGAGTACCCCACGATCTTGTTGGAGTAGCAGTCCTTGACCGCACACAGGTAGAGCTTCCCCTCACGCGTGGGGTGCTCGGAGATGTCGGTCAACCACACCTGGTTCGGGCCGGACGCCGCCCCCACGAAGTCGTGGGTCACCCGGCCGTGCTCGTCGAGGGTCGCGAGCAGGTCGTCGTGCACCGCCGGCCCGGGCTTGCCGGACTTGCCTCGACGACGGTGGTGGGAGGCGAAAACGCCGGCGGCCGAGCACAGTCGCCACACTCGGTTCTCGCTCGCGACGATGCCGACATCGGCGAGCTCGTCGGCGATGAACCGGTAGCCGAGGGTGGCGTCGTCTTCGTGGATGTCACGGATGACGTCAATGACGTGCGCGTCGTCCCAGTCCCGCTGCGAGACCGGCTCCTTGAGCCACTTGTAGTACGCCTGAGTCGAGAGCCCCAGGACCCTGCACGCCACCGCGACCGGCACCCTGATGCGGGCGCCGGTCGCGGCCATCTCACGGACGAGCGGGAAGACTATCTTCCCGGCAGATTGGCCTGAGACAGGTAGGCAGCTGCGCGGCGGAGGACCTCATTCTCCTGCTCCAGCAGCCGGTTGCGCTTCTTCAGCTCACGCACCTCAGCCGACTGCTTCTCAGTGACGCCGGGACGGTTGCCGTCCTCGACGTCGGCCTTCTTCATCCAGTTGTGCAGGCAGCCTTCGGAGATCCCGAAGTCCTTCGCAATCTGGTTCAACGGAGCCTCGCCCTTCCGGGCCACTGCCACGACATCGTCGCGGAACTCCTTGGGATACGGCTTCGGCATGGTCGACATCCTTCCAGCGAGGACGAATCCTCACAGGTCAGGTGTCAACCAAACTCTGGGCAGACCCGGATCATGGCCGGCGACGGGACATCGGAGTTCTACGGCAACCGCGCGTCCTGTCGTTCTGGGCCTTGACGCCCGCGCAGCACGCCGCGTGGGTCGCGGTTCGAGCAGCGCCACTCGTCGGTGGCGCGACCATCTGGTGGGTACTGATCTTCATGGTCCGTGACATCCGGCGCGGCCGCGGCTTCACCACCAAGACAGCGCGGCGAATTGCCGGCATGGGGATTCTGATCGGGCTCGGGATACCCCTGGTGCAACTCACCCGCTTGCTGGTCGCGCGCTGGCTGGTCGAGTCCTCAACTGCAGCAAGGATCGCAGATGCAGCACCAGCAACCATCTCGCTGTGGCCCCTCGCTGTGGGCCTCGTCCTGATGGTGGTGGCGCTCGCCTGGCGCGAAGCCTCCACCATGCGCAGCGACCTCCAGGTATTGGTGTGAGCACCTCAGACGCCGATGAGACCCACCAGGTTTTCTGCACCCTTGACGAGGTCCTCAGAGACCGCGGTATGACCCTCACCGAACTGTCGGATCGAGTCGGCGTGACGATCGCTAACCTGTCGATCCTGAAGAACAACCGAGCCAAGGCCATCCGGTTCTCCACACTCACCGCCATCTGCCAAGCACTCGACTGCGACGTCGGTGACGTTCTAAGAATCCGCCGCTAGTCCCACAGTGTCGGTCCTGCACTGTTGCGACGTTCCAGGGGTCACACCCGCGGTCGCCAACCACAGCCCATCACCATCAGGCCGCATCCGCGATCCTCACAGTCACTCCACCGCAAATGGCCTGCGGCTCGCGGCCCGTGTCCTACCGCCGCGAACGTGCTGCTGCAGTGACAGGCGCTCCCCTCAGGCGGTGTCACCGCTGCATCGGCTGACGGGTATGAGGAGTCGGAGTAGGCCATCGGCCTACGGCGGCGCCGGCAGCACAGCCATGAAGATGGTGCCCGCACCGGGAATGAAGTTGACCTCGAAGTCCACAACGTCGGCCACGCCGCGCGGCGATCGCGCAATAGTGCTGCGACCCTGCGGCTCAGCGTTTTGTTGTCTCCCGCTCCGCTGCCGCGGCCGTGGCGTGCTCGGTCTCCCGGCGCTCGAGGAAGAAGGCCCCCAGGCTGCCGGCGAGAGTGGCGAACACGACGACCGAGAACACGGCGAGCGCCACCTCCAGGGCGCGGGCGAAGCCGTCGGGCTGGCCCAGCGGCTCGCCGGTGATGGTCGCCAGCGCGGTGGCATGCAGGGCGTCCGCGTACTGGGTGTATTCGGAGAACTGGAAGAGCAGCTGGCTGCTCCCCATCACGGTGATCGCCCAGACGACGCCCAGCCACCCAATCCGGCCTCCCAGCACCTGGTGGGCCGATCGGGAGGACCGGACGGCGGAGGAGAGGACGCGGCCGGTCCGGAGGAACCTGGCCGCCCGCACCACCCTCAAGACGCGTAGGAACGGCAGGACCAGGAAGAGCAACTGCCACCAGTTGCGGCGCAGGAAGCGGCCCGTGTCCGGGGCCACCACCAGGCGTGCCACGAACTCGACCACGAAGACCAGCCACAGCCCCCACCCCAGCACCGTGAGCGCCACCGCCACCGAGGTCCCCTCGCGGGC
>JBKJON010000588.1:0-6436 GCA_046595715.1 Marmoricola sp. | reverse complement strand
ACCGCACCCGGACCGCTGATCCGGGCCACAGCAGGCGACATGCTGCGGATCCGGGTGGACAACCAGCTCCCGACCGACACCTCGGTGCACTGGCACGGCATCGCGTTGCGCAACGTCGCCGACGGTGTCCCCGGCCTCACCCAGGACCCGATCGCGGCCGGCTCGTCGTACCTCTACGAGTTCACCGCCCCAGACCCCGGCACCTACTTCTACCACCCCCACGTCGGCGTCCAGCTCGACCGCGGCCTCTACGCACCGCTGATCATCGACGACCCCCACGAACCGGGCGACTACGACCTGGAATGGGTCGTCGTCCTCGACGACTGGATCGACGGCACCGGCCGCACCCCCGACGACGTCCTGGCCGACCTCACCGGGGCATCCGGCGAGAGCTCGGGCTCCATGGGCGGCATGGACATGGGCGGCATGTCGATCGGCGGCAACCCGCCCTTCGGCGACGCCGGCGACGTGACCTACCCCCACTACCTGATCAACGGCCGCGTCCCGACCTCCCCAGACGTGCTGCGTGGCAAGCCCGGGCAACGCGTCCGACTAAGGATCATCAACGCAGGATCCGACACCATCTTCACCCTCGCCCTGGGCGGTCACCGCCTCGCCGTCACCCACACCGACGGCTTTGCGGTCCAGCCCCGCGTCGTCGGTGCGCTCTATATCGGGATGGGCGAACGGTACGACGCCACCGTCATCCTCGGCGACGGTGTGTTCCCGCTCGTCGCGGCGCCGTACGGAAAGGAGGGCCGAGCCATGGCGCTGATCCGGACCGGTTCCGGCAGCGCACCAAAACCGACAGCCCGCCCCGCCGAGCTCGACGGTCCGATCCTCGAAGGCGCCGACCTGCAGCCCTCGGACGCTTCACGCCTCCCGGTCAGAGAACCGGACTCCACCCAGATGGTGCGTCTGAGCGGGCAGATGATGCCGTACCGCTGGGCCATCAACGGAGCCCCCTACGGCAAGAACGACCCTCTCCTCATCACCGAGGGCGACCGGGTGCGCCTGCAGATGATGAACATGACCCAGATGACCCACCCGATGCACATCCACGGCCACACATTCGCCCTGCCGAGCGGGCTGAGGAAGGACACAGTCCTGGTCAAACCGATGTCCTCCCTCGCCGTCGACCTGCAGGCCGAGAACCCCGGGAACTGGATGACGCACTGCCACAACATCTACCACGCCGAAGCCGGGATGATGGTCGCCCTGAACTACCGGTCCTGACCGCGATGTTTGCACCCGATCCACTCACCGCTGAACGGAGATCTCATGGAGATCGTCATCGCCACCCTGATCGCGGCGCCGGTCGTCGCGCTCGTCATCGGCGCCCTGTCGGGCCGCATCCGGTTGACGTCATGCTGCGTCCCCAGCGATCCCTCCCGGGACCTACGGATGAGGGCCGCGTTCGAGGACGATCAGCCACCTGCCGACTAGCCGGGGCTGACGTTGATTGGGCGGTTCAGGACTTTCGCCCCTTTCCGCGGATACCCCTAGGGGGTATTCTTGTCTCATGCGTCATGACATCGAGGACCAGCCAGTGAACTCTGAACGTCAGCTCGTGAAGGACCCCGCCTGCGGCATGGACGTGGACCCCGTGACCACCGAGCACACCGTGGAACACGAGGGCGCGACCTATCACTTCTGCTCGGCGCACTGCCAAGCGAAGTTCGAGGCTAACCCGGGTGACTTCCTCAGCCCGCCGGCTGCGCCGACCGCCCCGGACGCTGCGGCGGACATCGCAGTGGACGGGGCCGTGGAGTACACGTGCCCGATGCACCCGGAGATCCGTCAACCCGGACCGGGCGCGTGCCCGATCTGCGGGATGGCGCTTGAACCCGTCACGGTGAGCGCGGGCACCGGCCCCAGCCCCGAGTTGGCCGACATGACGCGACGGTTCTGGATCGCCCTGGTCCTGTCGGTCCCGGTGCTCATCCTCGAAATGGGTGCCCACCTGGTTCCGGCGCTGGACGACCTGGTCAGTCCGACGGCCTCGACCTGGATCCAGTTCGTCCTGGCGACCCCGGTCGTGTTGTGGGCCGGCTGGCCGTTCTTCACCCGAGGCTGGACCTCGGTACGCACGATGCAGCTCAACATGTTCACCCTGATCGCGATCGGCACCGGCGTCGCCTGGCTCTACAGCGTCGTCGCCACGCTGGCACCGGGCGCCTTCCCCGAGGCGTTCCGCAGTATGGGCGGCACCGTCGATGTGTACTTCGAGGCGGCCGCGGTCATCACCGTCCTGGTGCTGCTCGGCCAGGTTCTCGAATTGAGGGCCAGGGAGCAGACCTCGGGAGCGATCAAGGCCCTGCTGGATCTCACCCCCAAGACCGCGCACCGAATCACCGAAGACGCTGGCGAGGAGGACGTGAGCCTGGAGGTGGTGCAGATCGGCGACCGGCTGCGCGTGCGCCCCGGTGAGAAGGTCCCGGTCGACGGCATCGTCGAGGACGGCCGCTCCTCCCTCGACGAGTCCCTGGTCACCGGGGAGTCCATGCCGGTCACCAAGACCACCGGCGACACCGTCATCGGCGGCACCCTGAACCAGACCGGGTCCCTGGTCGTCCGAGCCGACAAGATCGGCCGCGACACGATGCTGGCCCGCATCGTCCAGATGGTCGCCGAAGCCCAACGCTCACGCGCACCGATCCAACGGATGGCGGACCGGGTCGCAGCCTGGTTCGTGCCCGCGGTCCTCGGCGTGGCCCTGCTCGCGTTCATCGTATGGGCCCTCGTCGGACCCGACCCCCGCCTGGCTCACGCCCTCATCGCCGCCGTATCGGTCCTGATCATCGCCTGCCCGTGCGCACTGGGACTGGCCACACCGATGTCGATCATGGTCGGAGTGGGCCGAGGAGCCGGCGAAGGTGTCCTGATCAAGAACGCCGAGGCGCTCGAACTCATGGAGAAGGTCGACACCCTGGTCGTCGACAAGACCGGCACGCTGACCGAGGGACGCCCCTCGGTCACTCACATCGCCACGGCCCCGGGCTTCGACCGCGACGACCTGCTCAGACTCGCCGCGGGGGTCGAGAGCGCCTCAGAACACCCCCTCGGCAGAGCAGTCGTGGAAGCAGCAAACGCCGCCGGCCTCACCATCCCTGAGGTCACCGACTTCGACTCCCCCACTGGCAAGGGCGCCCTCGGCACCGTCGAGCGCCAACTGGTGGTCCTGGGCAGCGCGGGGTTCCTGTCCAGCCACGACATGGACGCCACGTCCATGACCGACGAGGCCGATGAACTCCGGGCCGATGGCGCCACCGCCATCTTCATGGGCGTTGACGGGACCGTCGCTGGCATCTTCGCGATCGCCGACCCCGTCAAGGACAGCACCGCAGAGGCCCTGGCCGCGCTGCGGTCCGAAGGAATCGAGGTGGTGATGCTGACCGGCGACAACCGGGTCACCGCCGAAGCAGTCGGACGGCGCCTGGGCATCGACCGGATCGAAGCCGAGGTCCTCCCCGACCACAAGAGCGACATCGTCAAGCAACTGCGCGAAGAGGGACGCGTGGTCGCGATGGCCGGCGACGGCGTGAACGACGCCCCAGCCCTGGCCGCGGCCGACGTGGGGCTCGCGATGAGCTCGGGGACCGACGTCGCGATGGAGAGCGCCGGAGTGACCCTGCTCAAGGGCGACCTGATCGGGATCGTGCGCGCCCGCAAGCTCTCCCAAGCCACTATGTCGAACATCCGCCAGAACCTGGTGTTCGCCTTCGCCTACAACACGGCGGGCATCCCCGTGGCTGCCGGGATCCTCTACCCGGCCTTCGGGATGCTGCTCTCGCCGATCATCGCCGCGGCTGCCATGTCTCTGTCTTCGGTCAGTGTCATCACCAACGCCCTGCGCCTACGAACGCGCAATCTGGGGTAGGCGACTCGCCCAGCTCAGGCTGAGGGTTGTTCGTCGGACGCGCAGTCGCCGTCGCGGGGTCCAGCTGGAGTTCGATCGCGCCGGGCGGCTGGGGCTCTCTGCCGGGCACCGCCGGTGGTCATAGTCCGAGGTCCTTGCTTGAGGTCGTGGCGAGCGCCTCCATGGGTCGGATGTAGCGGTTGACCAGTACCCCGAGGTCTTTGTGGCGGGTTTGGGCGGCGATCCGGGTGAGTGGGACACCGGCCATCGCGGCTGTGGTGGCGTGTCCGGCGCGGAGGGAGTGGGCGGTGATCCGGGTGCCGTCGCGTCCGGCGGCGATGGCGCGGTCTCGGAGCATGCGGGCCACGACCCAGTTGCCGAGTGATTGGTCGCTGATCCGGCCGGCCCAGATCCGGGTGAACGGTGCGCCGGGCTGGGTGCCGCGCATGCGTAGCCAGGCGGCGAGGGCGGCGACCGGGTCGGTGGAGGCGTTGGTGCCGTGGGCGACGGCGAGGACCTGGCCATGGTGTTCTTGGTCGGTCTTGGAGGCACGGATGGTGATCAGCAGGCCGCCGGGTTTGTTCTCGACGTCGGCGATGGTCAGGGCGACGAGTTCGGAGCCGCGCATGGCGAAGGCGTCCCCGAGCAGGATGATCGCGGCGTCGCGGGCACCGATCGGGGTGGTGCGGTCGATCGCGGCGAGGATCTGGCGGATCTCGGGGACGGTGAGCGGGCAGGCTTGGCGACGGGGCGCGGTGCCGTAGATGCGGCGCAAACCGAGGCGGACCTGACGGACGAGTTCGTCCTCGGCCGGGTTGGCCAGGCCCTGTTGGCGGTGCCTGTATCGAATGGCGGTGCAGGCCACGTTCAGCGTGACGACTGCGGTGCCGTCGGCAGCGCGTTCGACCTCGGTGTTGCCGCTCACCCAGTCGACGTGCTTCGCATGGGACCCCCAGGGTCTCGCCTCGGAACTTCAACTGGTGCGAACCGACCGATCCACAGCCAACCTCATCGTGACCCGGCCGGCCGACGCGCGGCTCCTGGTCAATCCGAGTCGGTCCCGAGATGGCCTACCGGTGGTCCCGGTCTCTCAGGCGTTGGCCGATATGGTCACCCTGCGCGGCCGAGCCGCCCAGGAAGCCGACCAACTCATCGAGGTACTCGCGGCCACCGACCCAGCCTGGAGGCGGTGACACATGACTCCCGCACCGGAGTACATCGCCGCCAGCACGGTCCTACTTGATGCCCTCGCCACGCTCGTCCGACACCGTCGCGACGTCACCCTGGTCGGCGCCCAAGCGATCTACCACCACACCGGAGACGGAGACTTGCGGGAGGCCGAGGATCGCGGCGGTCACGCCGACTGCACTGGGCCTGGCCCCACACCACCATCGATCTGCTCGACGCCACCGTTCCTCCTCCGTAAGCTTTCGACCGACCACGACGCTTCGACCCGGAGCACCCGTCCGGCTCCCGCCCCGGTGGCCAGGAACCGAACGTAGACGGCAAGGCATGAAGGGACGATGAAGCCGCGGCGCCGAAAGTCCCACCCACTCGGGACCTCCTCCTCTGCGCGGCGCACACGTGCAATGTTGTGCTCGTGAGGTGAATACGCCCCGCCGTCCGCTGGTAGTCATCGCGCTAGTCCTGGTCGCGGCGCTGAGTGGAGGATGTGGCAGCGATTCCACCGGCATGATGGGCCGCGATCCGGGTACGGCGACCCAGGATCCCTCGAGTTTTGGCGGGTCAATGATGGGTTCCGCTCCGCCCGGCTATCACCTGTCTCAGCTGACCTGCTCGGCGCCCTCACTGCCCGGCCAAGCGGTCTACGTGATGGTCAGCGACAGGGGCATGACCAGCATGATGGGCGGGGATGCTCCCCTCGGTGCGCGGATGATGCTGCGGGCTGTCCCGGCCCGCGTTCCGGCCGGTCAGGTCAGTTTTGCGGTCGGAAACATGGGGTGGCGCGCCCACGAGATGGTCGTGTTGCCGCTGGCGCCTGGCCAATCCGCCGGGCAACGGACCCCGGGGCCAGATGGCCAGGTCGACGAGGCCGGCAGCCTCGGTGAGGCATCGGCGTCATGCGCGGCTGGTACCGGTGAGGGCATCGACTCGGGCGCCGTCGGCTGGGTCACCCTGACCCTGCCCGCCGGGCGATACGAGCTGGTATGCAACCTGCGAAACCACTACGCGAACGGCATGTACCAAGAACTCGTCATCACGTAACCGATGCCCGTCCTGTCGCCGGACATGGCGCTCTGACGGTCGCGGCTCGGTGAAACAGGGAGCGCTGATCCTTCGACCTCTGGGTCATTGGCAAAAAGGTCACGCTCACATTCGCCCAAAAGGCTCCAAAGTGCGCGGATATCGGTGGCCAGCCTGCTGACATCCTGCTGACATCGGCTCCCGGGACGTCAGAGGCCCTTCCCGCATCTCTCCGAAAAGGGCCTCTGACCTGGTGTTTTGCATTTGTAGCGGGGGCGGGATTTGAACCTGCGACCTCTGGGTTATGAGTGCCGTTTACGGCTCACCAAGCCCCTCACCAACCGCCTCACATTCAGCTCGACTGTGAGGCAC